>CANGMH010000345.1 GCA_947454005.1 Verrucomicrobiota bacterium | reverse complement strand
GGTTGACCCCGGCCGCGAGCTGGTCCGCCCCGAAGGTCTTCGATGCGCCGGCCCAGGTCACCGAGCAGCCCTTCGCAGGCGCGTTCTTCACGACGAGGCGCAGGCGGTTGAAGCGGTCGTTGAAGTCGGTCAGCGCCATGCCCGAGCGGACGGAGTTGTCGTCCTTGAGTTCGCCGGGCGGCGCGCAGAACGGATAACGCGTGCTCTTCAGCGACAGCTCGCCGTCCTTGAAGGACACGACCTCGTGGCCGGCGGTGGCCGAGGCCTTGCCCGAGGCGAGGTCGACGTTGAACGCGCCGAGATCGCCGTCGAGCCCGAGCGATCTGAGGAAGGCGGTGGCCATGACCACGTGGCCGGCCCAGCCCGGATGCACGGCGTCCTTGCCGGCGATGGCGTAATCGGCGCCGAACTGGTTGGTGGCCTTCCAGCCCAAGGTGAGCATGGGCCAGAAGACATCGGCGAAGGCGACCTGCTCTTGGCGGGCGATGTCGATGTCGATGTCCCGGAGCTCGCAAAGGTTGAGGTTCATCTCTTCCGAGCCGGCTTTGCTCCACGGCACCTTGGGTCCGACGCATCCGGGGGAACCGAGCACGAAGCGCGCGCCGGCCGCCTTGAAGGCGCGGACGATGGCGAGCTGGTTCTCGCGGTACCATGCGCCGTTCTTCGGGTCGTACGCGGTGTAGCGGTGGTCGTTCATGCCGTAGCACGTCGTCGCGATGGTCGGCTTGAAGCGCAGCGCGTCGGCCGCCATGCGGCCCTTGAAGCCCTCGGCCGTCTCGCCGCCCCACCCGTATTGCCGGACGGTGACGCCCAGCTGGGGCGCACAGGCGGTGAGGTACGTCTCGATGATCCGCGAGTACATCTTCTGCTCGGTGATCGAGTCGCCGATGATGGCCAGCCGGTCGCCTTTCTTGAGCAACAGCCCGGCCGGCGCGGGTGCCTTCTTAGGATGGAACTTGGCGAAGGCCACTTCGTCGGGCCGCGCCTCGAAGTCTTGGGCGAGGACGGCGGTGGCGATGGAGGCGAGCAGCGAGGTGGCGAGGAGGATGCGCATGAAGTGGATATCTGCGCGAGGTTCGGCCGCCGCTGCGCGGCGGGTCAAGCGCGGGTGTGGCTGGAAGTGCCGATCGGTCGATGGGGGGAGAGGAGATCCTGGTGAGCGTGCCCGAGAAGGTCGGCTCAAGCGACGCGGACGCCGGGCATGGCTTCCGCGTCGGATTTGAGCGCGTTTCCCCAAGAGTCCGTGTCCGAGGAGTCCGGCGCCTACTTCCGTGATGTGGAAGTCCTAGGCGGGATCCGGTGAACAGATGGGGCCGCGCAGCAGCGCGGACCCTACCTGAGATGGTAGCAACTGCCGTCCGTCCGTGACTTCTCTCCGTGTCGACGGCTCCGGCAGCAGTCCGAAGCGATCCGCCGCCATCGGCGCATCCCGGGTCCGCTCCGTTGGGAGTTCCGCCTCCAGGCGCTTGGTCCCGCGATCCTTCAGCTGGACCGCTCTCGATCGCCGGCCGGCGCGTTGCTGCCTTGGGTCAGGGGGGCGGGCCGCCGAAATGCGCCCTGTGCGCGGCGTAGCCGGCCTCGTCGCGGGACATCGCCTCGATGGTCGCGATCAGCGGTTCGGCCACGGCGAGCCCGGAGAACACGGCCTTGTCGCCGATGGCGCTCTCGATGACGAACGTCGGCCGCTGCGAGACCTGGAGCGCATGGAACTCCGCCGTCGCCGCCCGCGCCCGCGCCTCGACTTCCGGGGACCGGGCCCGGGCGAGCAGCGCGGCGGCGTCGAGCCCGGTGGCGTGTGCCGCGACCTCGGCGGAGACCTCCCAGCGGCCGACCTTGCGGCCTTCGCGCAGCGCGGCGTGGGTGATGGCGAGACGCGCCCGGTCGTCCTCCACGCCGAAGTCCTTGGCGGCCTCGGCGACGAGGTTCGGGGCGAGATATTCGGCGAGGCCCGGTTCGAACCAACCCGGGTTGAGCATGTATGGTGACCTCACCATGAGCCCGCTGCGGCGGTAGAACCATTCGATCTGCTCCAAGGAGGTCGGCAGCCCGGAGGCATCCATGAGCGCGGCCTTCCAGCGGAACTCGGCGCGGCCCGCGTAACGTTCGCGGAGCCCGGCCCACATCGGGTCGGCCCAATGGCACCAGGACGAGACGACTTCGAGGTAGTAGGTGATCTTCATATCGCGGTGGTCTTCTGGACGTGTGCTCGCGTCGTCCCGATGATGCACATCGGAGACGGTGTTGGATAGACCCGGTCGAGGCCGGACGGACGTCCTGCCGCGGCTAGAGCAACAGGCGCGCGATCTCGTCGTAGCCGGAGACCACGGCGTGGGCGTCGGCCAGCTTCTCGGCCGGGAGCGAGTTGGTGATGCCGATGACGCGCATGCCGGCCGCCCGGGCCGCGGCGACGCCCGCCGCGGCATCCTCGATCACCACGCATCCTTCCGGCGCGACCCCGAGCCGTTCCGCGGCGCGGAGGAAGACATCCGGTGCCGGCTTGCCGCGCGGGACGTCCTGCGAGCTCACCACCACCGGGAAGTGGGCCTTCAGGCCGCGCATGCCCAGGACCACCTCGATGACCTCGTGGGACGAGCCCGAGGCGACGGCGAGGCGGGTCGAGGCGGCGAGCTTCGCCACCAGCTCGGGGATCCCCGGGAAGATCGGCCGGGCCTCGCGGATCAGCTGGAGGAAGCGGTCCTTCTTCAGACGGGTCAGTTCTTCCAGCGTCTGTTCCGGTTGGTGGCGCGCGACGAAATCGACCCACACAGCCTGGTCCGAGCGGCCGTAGTAGTCGGGGAAGTGGATGCCGTGGCTGTCGCCGCGGCCGAGATCGCGGAAGACGTCGAGGAACGCCTGCTCATGGCGCGGCTCGCTGTCCACGATGACGCCGTCCATGTCGAAGATGACTGCCGAATAAGGTCGCATCGGAAGCCGCGGATTGGCGGCGATCCGCGGCCGGGAGGCAAGCAACGATCCCGCGATCGCACTCGCCCGTTGATTCCGTCGCACGTTCCGCTTCACTCCGCGGCCAGTCGCATGAACAACGCCACCCCTGCCTCGCTCGGTTATCGCATGCCCGCCGAATGGGAGCCGCACGTCGGCACCTGGTTCAGCTGGCCCCGCCCGGAAGGCATCAGCTTCCCCGGCAAGTACGACACGGTCCCGCCGGTCTACGCCGAGTTGATCAAGCACCTCGTCACGGTCGAGGACGTCCATATCAACGTCTGGCACGCCGAGATGGAGGCCTGGGTGCGCGGGCTGTTGACCGGTCTGGGCGTGCCGCTGGCACGCGTCCGCTTCCACCACTTCCCGAGCTACGAGCCGTGGTGCCGCGACCATGGTCCGATCTTCGTCGTGCGTGAGAGGGATGGAAGGCGGGAACGGGCCGTCGTCGACTGGGGCTACAACGCTTGGGGCGGGAAGTATCCGCCGTTCGACCTCGACGACGCGGTGCCGCAGCACGTCGCGAAGCTGCGCGGGCTGCCGCTGTTCTCTCCCGGCATCGTGATGGAAGGCGGATCGCTGGAAGTGAACGGAAGCGGCACGCTCCTCACCACCGAAGCCTGTCTGCTCAACCCGAACCGGAACCCGCATCTCACCAAGGCCCAGATCGAGCAGTCGCTCCGCGACAACCTCGGGGTGTCCAACATCCTCTGGCTCGGCGACGGCATCGTCGGCGACGACACGGATGGCCATGTCGACGACCTCACACGCTTCATCGACCCGAAGACCGTGGTCACCGTGGTCGAGGACGATCCGCAGGACGAGAACCACGCGCCGCTGAAGGAGAACCTCGAGCGGCTGCGGACGATGCGGGACCAGGACGGGCAGCTGTTGCGGGTGGTCACCTTGCCGATGCCCGGCCGCATGGAACACGACGGCCAGCGTCTGCCGGCGAGCTATGCCAACTTCTACATCGCGAACGGCATGGTGCTGGTGCCGACGTACCGCGACCCGAACGATGCGGCCGCGATCGGGATCCTCCAGCGCGAGTTCCCGGACCGCCGTGTCATCGGGGTCGATTCGACCGAACTGATCTGGGGTCTGGGATCGTTCCACTGCATCTCGCAGCAGGAGCCGGCGTGAAGAGGTGGTCCGAGCGGTTCGTTGGAACCCGACGGACGAGGAACCTTGATCGTATCCGCACCGGTTCGGCGGCTTTGACACGCGCCGGAATGCAGGGACGCGGGCGGTGAGATACGTCGGGGATCACCGGGACCACTGGTGGTAACCTTGCGCATCCGGGCCGCCCCCGAGGCCGAACGTGGTCGATAAGGCCTACGAGTCGGAGGATTCCGAGCCAATCGGGTCTGCGCATCGGGAGCCCGACATCCCTGCCGCGTGAGCTCCACGCCTCCATGCGTGGACATCGCGCAGCACCGATCGGGCGCTTTTTTGTCGTGGGATGCGACCGAAGTCGACGCCGAGCTTCGGACGCGGCGTTGGTGCCGCTAGGCTCCGGCTGGCATCGCTATTGCTCGCGGACCCGTGGATACTTTTCGGCATCATCCGGACAGATCGGGAACGATCCGTCCCATAATCATATGAGAATCCTTCTCCTCTTCGCCGTCCTCGCATTTGGGGTGCTTGATATGCGGACTTCCGCCGCGGGTGCGGTCGATGTGAGGGCTGTCTCGGTCATCGCTCCGGGTGTCCCCCGCGGCGACACACCCGCGGGCAACAGCGGCGCGGGCACCTTCAGCGGGGACGGCAAATCGGTCTTATTCCTCAGTTCGGCGCCGAACCT
>CANGMH010000344.1 GCA_947454005.1 Verrucomicrobiota bacterium | reverse complement strand
TGACCATCTCCCCGCACGGCGTGGCGTTCGACGCCCGCGGCGACCTGTTCGTGGCCGAGTACAACGTGACCGGCCGCGTGCACCGGTTCGACGTGAAGTGAAGCGGACGGGAGGCGTCACCGCCTCGGAACAGGGCCGGTACGAGCGATCGCACCGGCCTTCACGTTCTTGGCACCGGCGGCTCAGCCGACTTCGGTCCGCCCGGCTTTCTGGGTGCGGCGTTCACGCTCCAATGCGCGGCTGAGCCGGCGCTTGTTGCCGGTCAACCGGTAGGCCCAGGGCGGGAAGCGGCCGGTCCTGAAATCATCCATCGCCCGGTTCAACCAGAACGCGACGACGACGCAGGCGACCAGCAGCGCCAACATGAGCCCCGCCAGGACCAGCGGGTTGCTCAGGACCGGTTCCAGCGACTTCTGCAACGTGCTCCAACCTTCAGCGAACATAGGCGGATTTCTGGATGGCCCCGGGACTCCGGAACGTGGTGTGCAGGCCCCGTCACAGTCGACGGGAAGCCCGCGCAGGTATGCCGATCGGACGCACGCCGGCGAAGGACGCACTGGAGGGGGAACGCAAGGAGAGTGCCTCGGCGGACAGAGGTGTCGAGTTTGAATCGTGGTCGACGGTCGTGCGGGACGCTTCGGAAGTCTGCGGCAGCAAAGCGCCGTCGTGCATTTGCCGCCGTCCCCTGCCCCGCGTCACCCAAGCGGGATGATTCCAGGGTATCCGCGAAGCTTCTGGACGGGACACCGCCGGCCGACGCGTTCAGCGGATCTTCCAGGCGACCAGCTCGCGGCTGTCGCGGACGTAGACGACGCCGTCCGAGAACGCCGGATGCACGAAGGTCTTGCCGCAGGCCTGGAAACGCCCGGTCTCCTCGTAGCGCGCGGGGTCCGCGGCGAGGAGCAACACCTCTCCCCGGTCGGTGAGCGCGAGCAGCTGCTTGCCGGAGGCGATCGTCGAGGTCACCTCGCCGAAACCGCTCTGGCTCCACGCCACCTTTCCGGTCGCTCGGTCGACGCAGACAAAGTTCTTGTTCTCGCCGTGCCCGTACAGATGCCCGCCGACGGCGACCGGGGTGGGGAGGTTGATGCGCATCTGCCGGTTGAACCAGACCTCGACCGGTTTGGTTCCGGCACCGTCGGCGACGATCCGCTGGCACTGGAGCCCGGTGGTGTGGCTGGCGAACGTGACCGTGTCGTCTCCGAGGACGGGCGTGAGCACGTTGCGGTTCGCGCCGGTCTTGAACGGCACGCGCCACAACGGGGCGCCGGTCTCGACCGCGACCGCGAGCAGGCCGTCACAGGTCGCCGCGACGACCTGCCGCCGACCGGCGAGCGTGCCCGCCATGAGCGACGAATAGGTGGTGAGATCGTTCTGGGACTTCCACGCCAGCTTGCCGGTCCGCTTGTCGAACGCGCCGAGGCACGCGCCGTCCGCGCTGCCGATCTGGACGATGATGCGGTCGCCCTCGACCACCGGGGAGCCGGAGTTCCCGCGCCGGCTCGCGGCACCGGGACCGCCGCTCTTGTCCGCGACCCAGACCATTCCGAAATCGGCGAAGTGGAAGCGCCAACGGGTCGAGCCATCGGCGAGCGCGAGGCAACGGAACTCGCCGCGGCAGGTCTGCACGTACACCCGGTCGCCATCCACCAGCGGAGCGCAACGCGGACCGGGCTCGAACTCGTCCGCGAAGCTCTCCCCGACCGCAACGGACCACAGCTCTTTGCCGGTCGCGGCGTCGAGACACCGGGCCGTCTCCTGGCCGGTGGAATCGTCGAGGAACAGCAGCTTGCCGGCGGCGACGACCGGAGCGGCGTAGCCGTGGCCGATCGCCTTGCGCCATACCGCGGTCGGTTGCGCCGGAAGCTGCGCGGGCAAGGGTTCCGCCGCGATGCCGTCGCGGGCCGGACCGCGCCACTGCGGCCAATCGGCGGCGGACGCCGAGCAGGCTGCGATCGCGGCGATCGCCACGAAGGCCCGGCGGATCATCGAGTGGGTCTTGAGGCCGCCGTTCATCTCCGGGATCCCTTCTGCGTTCACCACGAACCGTCCACCAGAAGGGCCGCCACCTTGCGGGCGAGGTCCTCGGCGAGGAGCGGGGCGGATTGCCGTTCGGCGCTGCCGAGGTCGGCGTTGTTCTGGATGGTCGTCCGCGCGACGACGTCACGGTCGAGCAGCACCTTGCCGGAACCGCGTTCGACCGCATGGACGCGCGCTGTCAGGTGAACGTCATAATCGCGGGTGGTGATGATGTCGTTGCGCTGGAAACTCAGCGGCACGCGTTCGAACTTGGTGAGCTCGCCGGTCACGATCACATCCGCGTCGCCATGCGTGGCCAAGCGGAAGGTGCCGTCCTGCTGGAGCCGTTTGCGCAGCGCCTGCGCGACCGGTTCGCTGAGGCGGGGCTCGAGCGTGCGGTTGGGGAAGAGGGCGACCTCGACGGAACGGCTGCCGGCGGGGGTGCCGTTGGTCGGACCGAGCTGATAGCCGGCGCAGCCCGTCAGCATCGCGCCCAGGGCGAGGGCGAGGGACAGCCGGGACAAAGGGATCATCGCTTCTCGGGTCTCTCGACCTTGTCGGGGACCGCGTTCGTGGCGGCGGCCTTGGAACTCGCCCGGAGCTTCTGCTCGTATTCCACGACCTTCTTGCGCTGTTCCTCGGCCTTCGGTTTGAGCTTCTCGATGCGGGCGCGGGCCTCGGCGGCGTAAGGCGAGTTGGGATCCTTGAGCAGCACCTCGTTGTAGTAGACGAGCGCGCCCTGCCAACGCTTGTAGCGCTCGTAGAACCGGGCGGTCTCGTAGGCGCCGCGCGCCTGCTCGGTGCGGAGCGAGGCGATGGTCTTCAACGTGCCGGGCACGCGCGGATCGGTCGGGTAAAGAGCCCCGAAATCTTGGAACGTCTCGATCGACGCCTTGGCGATCGACTGGTCGTACTCGGCGCGCTTGGCCTGTTTGTCCCAAGCGGAACCGGCCTTGTAGAGCGCGTCGGCCGCGACCGCGGGACGGTCGTGGTACCGGTCGGCGGCGCGTTCGTACGCCTTGACCGCGAGCGGGTAGTTCTTCTGCTTCTCGCGCGCGGCACCGACGTTCATCAGCGCCTTCGGGCCGGTCTCGTTGAACGGGCCGTTCTTGGCGACCTGCTCGAAGAGGTTGGCGGTCTTGTCCATCGACGGGAAGAACGGGATGTAGCCCCACAGCTTGAACCATTGCCCGCCGAGGAAGCGGATCGCGATGTCCTGCTGGCGATGGAGGACCTCGTCGTAGTTCGGCAATTTCGGATACCGGAGCAGCGCGCGCTGGTATTCCTTGAAGGCCCGCTCGTCCATCTTGCGCTCCTCGTAGCAGCGTCCGATGAGGTACTGCGCGGGGCCGGCATGGTCGGAGAGCGGCCAGATCTTCACCACGCGGCGCGCGGCTTTGAGGGCCAGCTTGACCTGCTTCTGGTCGAAGGCCTCCTGCGCCACCTGGAGCTGGTCCTTGGCGCGCTTCCGGACCCATTTGGCGCCTTCGCTGCCGACGGGCTCGTAGGTCCAACCCTCACCCGGGCGATAGATCACCGGGGCCGGGCAGCGAGCGGTGGAGGCTAGCAGACACGCCAGCACCAGCGCGCCACGGAGGAACCAACGATTCATGCGCGGCGAGCCTAGGGACGCGACTATCCAAGTCAAGGAACGCGGGCCGGCCAAACCGAAACGCTGCCCACCGCGAGGTTCACGGGCCGGTATTTGGCTCCCGTCGAGCATGCCGCGAAGTGCCCGGCCCCACCCGACTCATTCCAGCCCAGCTCGACTCGGCCCGGCGTCTGCCCGGGTTGATCACCCCGGGTGTCCCGATTTGCTCAGGCGCGGCCCGATACCCCGGATTCCGTACCGATTGGCGTTATCCGGGAAGCCTCCAAAGTGCGGGAGGCCACCACATCTTGTGGCATTGTGAATAACTCACCCCTGTATCTGGTGGCTTTGGTCTTGCGATGCCGGTCGGCGATCACTTCACTTCCACCGCGATGTATCTCAAGAACCTGACCGTCCTCGGCTTCAAATCGTTCGCCGACAAAACGTCGCTGAACTTCCAACCGGGCGTGACCGCCATCGTCGGGCCGAACGGTTGCGGCAAGTCCAACGTCTCGGATGCCATCCGATGGGTCTTGGGTGAGCAATCGGCCAAGGCGCTCCGCGGCGGCGAGATGGCCGACGTCATCTTCAACGGCACCGACGGCCGGAAGGCCATGGGCATGGCGGAGGTGAGCCTCACCTTGGGCGACGTCGACACCGAGCAGCTCAAGGCGGCGGGGATCAACGTCGACTTCAACGAGGTCACCGTCACCCGCCGGGTCTTCCGGGACGGCGGTTCGGAGTACTTCCTGAACAAGACCAGCTGCCGGTTGCGGGACATCCAACAGCTCTTCATGGGCACCGGCATGGGCAAATCGAGCTACTCGATCATGGCCCAGGGCAACATCACCCAGATCCTCTCCAGCCGTCCCGAGGACCGCCGGTTGGTGTTCGAGGAGGCCGCCGGCATCACCAAGTTCAAGGGGCAGAAAAAGGAGGCGCTGCGGAAGCTGGAGAGCACCGAGCAGAACCTGCTCCGGGTGCAGGACCTCATCAAAGAGGTGAGACGCCAGATCGGCTCGCTCCAGCGCCAGGCCGGCAAGGCCCGCCGCTACAAAGCGATCGCCGCCGAGCTCCAGCACCTCGAGACCCAGCTGGCGCGTCACCAGTTCGATATCCTGCAGGAGGAGATCACGGACCGCCAGTCGCAGGCCGAGCGGACGGTGAAGG
>CANGMH010000343.1 GCA_947454005.1 Verrucomicrobiota bacterium | reverse complement strand
TACCTTCGCCGCAGGTCCGCCCTCATCGAGCGTGACGGACTCGAAGCGCACAGGCGCTGCGCTCAGGCCGAGAGAGAACGCCAGACACGCCGATCCAACCAGCAGACGGAGCGACCGGAGCAGGAAAGACATGGGTCGAGGCTGGACCGCCGGTTCCTCGTGGCAAGGGGCGAAACCACCCGGGTGGACCGTCCATGCTACCGGCTTCCTCGGCCGTGATCATCGGCTGACCGCCGTGGCCGGCGTGGTGGCGAAGGTGATTCTTGCCTGAGGAATGTCCGCCCCTGAGGCTGCGCCCATGAACTCCCCCAAGCCGGCCCCTTGGATCCGTCTGATCGCCTCGCTGTGGCTTTTTGCGGCCTTCGCCACCGTGTCCGCCCGGGCCATCACGCTCGAACTCCAGCGCCGTGATCCGGTCACCGGCGCGATCCTTCTCCAGCCCGAGACCGTGGACCCGAAACACGTGGGCGTCATCGCCGTCGACGTCTGGAACTATCACTGGTGCAAGACTGCGACCATGCGGGTCGACGCCATCGTGCCGCGCATCAACAAAGCGCTGGATGCCGCCCGCTCGCTCGGCATGACGGTCATGCTCTGCCCCAGCGACGTCGTGGACAACTATGTCGGCTACCCGCAGCGCGAGGCGGTCTTTGCCCTGCCCCTGTCGAAGGTGCCCACGGTGGTCGATGTCAACTGCCCGCCGGTGCCGGATGCCGGGGGTTGCGCCTGCGGCCGCGAACGCTGCGCCGTCAACTACGGCTGGGATGGCATGCACCCCGGCCTGCGCATCGATGCCGCGGACCTGATGCCCGACACCCAGGCCGAGGTGTACGCCATCTGCAAGAAACACGACCTGACCCACCTCATCTATGTCGGGTTCCACACCCAGGTCTGCCTGCTCGGCAAACCGATGGGGTTGAAGGCCATGAAATCCGCCGGGCTGGATTGCGTGCTGGCCCGTGACATGACGGACGCACACCCCGGCTATGATCCGGAACGCGATTTCACGCCCGACCTCAACACCGGACAGGTCGTGGCGCATTTCGAGAAACACCTGGCGCCGACGATCAGTTTCCAGGCCGAACTGGCGAAGCTGGGCAAGTGGGACCCGGACTGGGTGGTGGATCCGGTCCGCGTGACGCCCTGGGGCACAACGATGCGCCCGCACCTGTTCGAGGAACCCGTGACCGTGACGCTCGCCGCTCCGCTCCAACCGGGCGCGGAGATCCGCTACACACTCGACAGCTCCGCGCCCACCCCGGCCTCGATCCTTTACTCCAGGCCCATCCTCGTCCGGGAAACCACGCGCCTGCGGGTCGCCGCCTTCCGCGATGGGCGGGCGGTTTGCCTGGAATCGGAGGGAGCCTTCGCTCGGTTGGGTCCGGTGCCACCCGCACCGGATGTCGCCATCGGCGATCTGAAGCCGATCCGCAACGTCGGGTTCGGCCACACCTACGGCGGGGAAGTGCGCTACTCCGGCAACACCCGGCCGCCCCAGAAGGACAGGTCGAACCTCGGCCAGGAGCTGAGGATCAACCGGAAGACCTACCCGCAGGGCATGGGCGTGCATGCGCCCTGCGAACTCGGGTACGAGATCAAGCCCGGGTACCAACGCTTCGTCGCCCTCGCGGGAGCGGATGAGAACCTGCTCAGCATCAGCAACGGCTCCAACCTCGCGCGATATCCCAGCGTGGTCTTCAAGGTCTTCGTCGACGGCCGGGAAGCAGCGGCAAGTCCGGTCATGCGGGTGCTCTCGCCCGCCTGGCGGTTCGACGTGCCGCTGCCCGAGGGCAGCCGGATGATCAATCTCGTCGCCATGGATGCCGGCGATGGTTCGCGCGAGGATTTCGCGGATTGGGCCCATGCCGGATTCATCGTCCGGAAATGAGGCCGCGCCCGGGATCCCGGGCCGTCTTGGGTTGGATCGCCCCACGAGATCCGTGCCCCTGCAAACGTGGGTGACCGTGGCTCCCCTGCAGTCGGTGTGCCCCCAGATCCGTTGGAGCAGCTTCGGAGGACCGGTCAGCTGTCCTAAAAAGTCAACGGAACGTCAAAACACCAATAAAACATGGTGGGGATGGCGGGACTCGAACCCGCACGGCCTTGCGGCCGGGGGATTTTAAGTCCCCTGCGTCTGCCATTTCGCCACATCCCCGAACCTTATCTGCAAGCACTTACGAATGATGAAATCGCCGCGCTTGAGATTGTGCTACATGTTGTGCTACACCTCTTGGCGTGAAACCGGAAGCAACGGGAAGCAAGAAAACCGGTGCGGCAGTTCATCGGCGATACCCCTACCAGCGAGCACTGGACGGACGCAAGCAACCCATTCGGGGCCTGTGGGTCCGCAACGGACGCTTTTACGGGCAAATGAGGGTCACCCAGGAGGGCCGGACCACACCGCGGCGGGTACAGTTGGCCAACCCGGACCGGTCCCCCTGCACCACCGTTGCGGACGCCCGGACGGCGTTGGAGCGGCTGAAAGTCCAGCGGGCCGACGACAACCTGCCCAGCCTGCGCCAAGCGCCACGGCTGGCGGACTACGCCGATGATTACCTCGCCGCCGTCCGGCTGCGGAAGGGACCGGAAACCGTCCGGAAGGAGGAGCACTGCCTCCGGCGCTGGGTGGAGCGGCTGGGACAGCTCCGGCTGTCGGAGATCCGCAAGGCGCATGTCATCGACTTCGTGAACCAGCGGTTGGCGGAAGGCCGTAAGCCTCGGACCGTCAACCTGGACGTCATCGCTCTGCGGCAACTGCTCAAGTCCGCCCGCGACGCCGACCTCATCGCGCAATTGCCCACGGAAGGCCTCCGGCCGTTGCGGGTCACCACGCTTCGCCGCGAGCTGGTGCCTGCGCAGGCCATCGAGCGGCTCATCCAGGCCGTCTCCCAGCCACGCTTTGCCGGCAGCAAGGTCGTCGCGCCGGGAAAGGGCGGCCAGCCGCTCAAGAACGCCCGCCAGCTCACCGATTACCTTCGGCTCCTGCAGTTCTGCGGGGCGCGAGAAAAGGAAACCCTGCGCCTGCGATGGCGGGACGTGGATTTCGAGCGCGGCCAGATGGTCATCGGGGCCGACGGCAGGACCAAGAACCGGGAAGCGCGTGTGGTGGACCTGAACCCGGCACTGGAGCAGCACCTGCGGACCATGCACGGCCGCCGGGCTCCGGATTCTGAGTGGCTGTTCCCCAGCCCCCAGCGCGGCGAGGAAGACCAGCCCGCGAAGACATTCCGGGAATCCATGAAACTGGCGCGCGAAGCGGCAGGCCTGCCCAAGTTCGGCTTCCACGACTGCCGGCACCATTTCGCGAGCATGTGCGTGATGGCGGGCATCGATTACATGACCATCGCGCGCTGGTTGGGGCACAAGGACGGCGGCGTGCTCATCGGCAAGGTCTATGGTCACCTATCGAACGAGCACGCCAAGCGACAGGCGTCGCGGGTTGATTTCGGGATTGTCACTGAGCAATGTCGAACATGAGCGAACCCAAGATCGAAGAGCCGAATGAGCCGGAAGGGCGGGCCGGTGGTCCATCGGCATCGGCCGAGAAGGCTGCGCCATGGTGGGAGCCATTTCTCGACGCATTGGAGCCGGAAAACCCTCCTGACCTGCCGGCTGGTCTCGAGAAACGGCCGAAGTGGGTCACTCGCGTTTTGCTGGAACTCCTCCAACAAACTCATCCTTGGATACGATTCAAGCGCGGGAAGCCGACGACGGCACGCGAGGTGGGGCAGCTTTTCGGTCAAGTTACCGCGAACTGTTTCGCGGTCGAAGACCAGATCAAGAACGGATTAGCAGCGATCGAGGCCGACCCGACCCATGCGGAACGCTTGGACCAAATATTAAAAGCAGCCCAAGAAGGCAAAGCCCCGGCGGCGTTGGGAGTGCTCAACTCAGCGTTGGAAGCCTCAGGTGCCTTGATTGCTGGAGCTTTCGAGCACATAGAGCGTTTTCAAGCGAACCTCGAAGCCCTTTTCAAGGCGGCCTTGGACCAGCCTAGCCATGCCGAAGCGAGCGCGTTCTTTCGGGGATATTCGGAGGGGTTGTCCAAACCCGGAACCGTGAAGGGTAGGCCGGCCCACGATACCACGGCGACGGACATCTACGGGTTCATCTATGCGGACTCTGCGCACATCGAGACGCTGAGCAGCCTCACGGAACTTCGAGCCCACATGCTGACCTGTGGCTTCACGGAGCAGACGCTGGGACCGGCCAAACGTTTGGAAAAACTGTGCCAGCGGGTCGGGCTCACCCTTCGAAAACGCGGCCGTCCGAAGAAGAAGAAATCCCCCAAGGACTGAGTGCGGCCTGTCGGTATTCTGACGTCACCCCGTCGCGTATCACGGCGAGGTGAATACAAATCCGACTCCGGATCCGGCGGCCCCATCCATGGTGAGCCTCACGGCGTGGCGCGCCCAGATAGGCGTGGCCTCCTGCACGACGTGGCGCTGGCGTAAGCTCGGCTGGCTACGGACCGTGAACATCGCCGGCCGGATCTATCTCACCGCCGACGCCATCCGTGAATTCACCGAGCGGGCGCAGCGCGGCGAGTTCGCCCGGCTCCACATTTCACCGGTTCGCCGGGAGGGTTCCCGATGAACCCGGCGACCGGCTCCATCCTCAAGCGCTTCACCCCGCGCTCGTGGTTCCACCCCGTCGGCGTGCTGAAGGTGCTCGACCGCATCTGGGACCGCCTGCCCGACGTGGAAGGCCGGCTGTTCCTGACGTTCACCATCGACCCCAAGCTCTTCGCTGACGAGGCCAGCGCGTTCGAGCATTCGCGGGCACATCTGCGGCGCGTGTTCCATCAGCTGCGGCAAGGCGTCCGGCACGACGGT
>CANGMH010000342.1 GCA_947454005.1 Verrucomicrobiota bacterium | reverse complement strand
CGATACGTTCTCGCACATCGGCATCTTCAGCGGCGGCAGCATCGCGGTGACGAACATCACCGACCTGGCCGCGTTCAAGGCGAAGAACAAGCTGGTCTTCGTCAGCTACGGCAGCAAGGAGCTGGGCAACAACCGCGGCGGCGATCCCAAGGCGAACGTGGAGGCGCTCCAAGCGGCCGGCATCAACAGCCGCTTCTATGTCTCACCCGACACCGCCCATGAATGGCAGACCTGGCGCCGCAGCCTGCACGAGTTCGCCCCGCTGCTGTTCAAGCCCTGACCCCTAGAGACCGCGGCCACCTGTTCTCCACCGACGATATCCTGCGAAGGCACACCATGAAAACCGTGACGACCCTGATCGCCTGCCAGCTCGTGCTCACCGGCTGGATCACCCGGGCCGCCGACCTCGGCGGCACCTGGAAGGCCGACTTCGACACCCAGATCGGCAAGCAACACTACGTCTATGAGCTGAAGGCCGAGGGCGGGAAGGTCACCGGCAAGGCCACCGGCGACATCAACGGCGAGAACAAGCACACGGTCGAGCTCAAGGACGGCAGGCTGGCCGGTGAGACCGTGACCTTCGTCGAATCGTTCACCTTCCAAGGCAACGACATCTCCATCAGCTACTCGGGCAAGCTTGCAGGCGACGAGATCCAGTTCACGCGCAAGGTCGGCGACTTCGCCACGGAGGAACTGGTCGCCCGGCGCGAGAAGAAGGCGGACCTGGCCGGCCGGTGGCAGGCCGAGTTCGAGACGCGGATCGGCCGCCAGAAATACGTCTTCGACCTCCGGACCGATGGGGGAGAACCGACCGCAAAAGCCGTCGCCGAGGCGAACGGCGAGAAACGCGACGTGGTGTTCACCGAGGCCCGCATCGAGGGCGACACGGTGCGGTTCGTCGAGCTGCGCAAGATCCAGGACGACGAAGTCCGCATCGGATACACGGGCAAGCTCGGTGAAAATGGGATCAGCTTCACGCGCAAGGCCGGCGACTTCGGCAGCCAGGAGGCGATCGCCACCCGGGTCGCGCCGGCGCCCGGTGCGAAGCCCCAGGCGGGGGACCGTCCGCGTGGCGGCCGCGGCGGCTTCGGCGGACCGATCGAGCTGGGACCGGACGACAAGCCGGCCTTCCCGCCCGTGCCCGCGGATTTCGACAAGGCCCGCGATGGCGCGGCCCACGGCGCCCTGGAGATGATCGAGTACGACTCCAGGTCCGTCGGCAAGAAGCGCAAGGCGCTCGTCTACACGCCGCCAGGTTTTGCCCCCGGCACAAAGTACCCCGTGCTGTATCTCCTGCACGGCATCGGCGGCGACGAGGAGGAGTGGCGTCGCGGCGGCCGGCCCGATGTCATCCTCGACCGCCTCATCGTGGACAACCGAGCCGTGCCGATGATCGTCGTCATGCCCAATGGACGCGCCCAGAAAGACGACCGCCCCGGGCCCGACGCCATGGCCACCGCGCCCGCCTTCGGCGTTTTCGACCAGGACCTGCTAGGAAGCCTCATCCCGTTCATCGAATCGAAGTATCCTGTGAAGACAGACCGGGAAAGCCGCGCGCTGGCGGGACTCTCGATGGGCGGCGGGCAGTCGCTGAACTTCGGCCTGGGCAACCTGGGAACCTTCGCCTGGATCGGCGGCTTTTCGTCCGCGCCCAACACGAAGCCGGCCGCCGACCTGATGCCCTCCCCGGCGCAGGCCAAGTCGCAGTTGAAGCTTCTCTATCTTTCCTGCGGCGACAAGGACGGGCTCATCCGCATCAGCCAAGGAGTCCACTCCTACCTCAAGGAGAACGGCGTTCCGCACATCTGGCACGTGGACGAGCACGCCCATGACTTCCAGCACTGGAAGAAGGCGCTCTACCATTTCTCGCAGCTGGTCTTCCAACCGTCGGGCAAGTGAACCATGAAGAGCTCCAAACCGATTCTGATGCTGCTGACGGGAGCGCTGACCTCCATCGGCGCGATGGCCGCCGAGTCCCCCGATCGTCCGCTGCGCGTGCTTTATCTCGGTCCCGCGAGCACGGGTGCCGGTGGCGCCTCCAGGGGCGGAGGCCGGACCAACTACACCTACCTGCCCGGGCAGACGCTGGCACCCGAGGCGATCTACTTTGATCAGCTCGCCGAGGCCGCGTCCCTCACCGACGCCTACCTGAAGCATTTCGATGCGGTGGTGCAGGCCCGGCCGGACAGCGAGGTGGATGCGACGCGGCGGCAGATGCTCCGGAACTTTGCGGACGCCGGCCACGGCCTGATCAAGTACACCGATGGCAAGCGCCCGACGGACGCCGTCCTGCGCGAAGCCGTGCTCGGCGCGGTGAGCCCGAAGAGCCGGGCGGATTGGGAGGCTTCGCTCGCGTCGCGTCCCCCGCTGAAGCGCTTGGATGGCGAGGTGCCCAATTACGAGCGCCGGCCGGAGGCGGTCAGATACCAGGCCCCTCTCGCTCCCGAGGACAGCCTGCGCTACACCCAGGCGCCCGCCGATTTCGAGCTCCAGCTCTTCGCCACGGAACCGGACGTCGTGAAGCCCATCCACGTCGCTTGGGACGGACGCGGACGTGCCTGGGTGGTCGAGGCGCGCGACTATCCCCACGGGCTCGTGGCGGAAGGCGAGCCGGGCCACGACGACATCAAGATCTGCGAGGACACGGACGGCGACGGACGGGCCGACAAGTTCACCGTTTTCGCCGACAAGCTGAACCTCGCCACCTCGCTCGTGTTCGTGGACGGCGGGATCATGGTCTCGGAAGCGCGCCACATGCTCTTCCTCAAGGACACGGACGGCGACGACAAGGCGGATGTCCGCCGGGCGATCCTCCCCGGCTGGGGCACCGGTGACTCGCACGCGATGCAGAGCAACCTCGGCCGCGGCTTCGACAACTGGCTCTACGGTGCGGTGGGCTACTCCAATTTCCGCGGCAACGTCGGGGGCAAGGACCTCCAGTTCGGCCAAGGCGTGTTCCGTTTCAAGGCCGATGGAACCGCGCTGGAATTCCTGCACCAGTTCAACAACAACACCTGGGGCTTCGGACAGAACGCCGCCGGCGACATCTTCGGATCCACGGCCAACGGCCACCCGACCTTCTACGGATACCTTCCGGCCCACATCCTGAACCCCACCCAGCCCGGCATCGGACGCCGGGGCGGTGGAGGTGGCGGCGGTGGCGGTTTCCGCCCTGGCTACCGGCTCGGATCCGACGGAGCGGTCGAGGCCAAAGCGACCGGGGCCGATGCCGCCCAGGTGCGCCGGCTGCCGTCCGCCAGATCCATGGCACCCGGCATGCGGATGCACCCCAACACGCCCAATGTCCGGATGGTGGACAATTTCGGCGGCTACACCGCCGCGGCCGGACACGGGTTCATGGTCAGCGATGCCCTGCCGCCGCGCCTGCAGGGCAAGGCCCTGGTGACCGAGCCGACCGCCAAACTGATCGGCATCATGGATATCCGGCCCGATGGCGGCGGCTATCAAGCCGGTGATGGATCCAACCTGCTGGCCAGCTCCGACGAATGGATGTCGCCGGTTTTCGCCGAGGTCGGTCCGGACGGCGCGGTCTGGGTGATCGATTTCTACAGCTTCATCATCCAGCACAACCCGACGCCCAGCCTCCAGTCGGCGGGCGTGCAGGCCACGACCGGCCCCGGTGGCGCCTACCAGACCGCGCACGATCTGCGCGACCGGTCCCACGGCCGCATCTACCGCGCGGTCTGGAAAGACGGACCCCGAAGCCAGATCAGGTCATTGGAGAAGGCGAAGCCGGGCGAGCTCGTGGCGGCGCTCGACAGCGGCAACCAGTTCTGGAGCCTCACCGCCCAGAGGCTGTTGGTGGACAACCGGGTCGCCGACGCCGCGCCGGCGCTGAGGAAACGCGTGCGCTCGGGCATCGGCGGCACCGGCGCCATCCACGCCCTCTGGGCGCTCGCCGGCATCGGCGCGCTCGACCATGACACCCACCAAGCGGCGCTCCTCGCCAAGGACCCGGCCCTGCGCCGCAACGCCATCCGCGCGCTGCCGTCCGACGAGGCCGGCCGGAAGCTGTTCTTCGGCAGCCCGGTCATCCACGACCCGGATCTCGTCACGCGCCAGGCCGCGTTCGTGAAGCTGCTGGATTTCCCGACGATCCCCGAGATCCAGACGGTGGTCGCCCAGCTCTCACGCACACCCGTCAACAGCAGCGATCCGTTCCTGAACGATTCCCTCACCCTCCTCGGCCGCATCCACAAGGTGTCCGGCGTCGGCGAGAACGCGGTGCAGGTCACGGCGGGCGATCCCCGGCGCGGCGAGGAACTGTTCTTCAACAGCCCCACGGCGGCGTGCGCGTCCTGCCACATGGTGAAGGGCAAAGGCGGCAGCGTCGGCCCCATCCTCGACGGCATCGCCGTGCGCGGCGACCGGGCGTACATCCTGGAGAGCCTGATGGACCCCAACGCGAGACTCGCCAAGGGATTCGAAGGTCTGCCCATCTCGCCCATGCCGCCGCTCGGCACCTTGCTGAAGGAACAGGACCTGGAGGACATCCTGTCGTTTCTCCACACGCTGACCACACCACCCAAGGACGGGATCACGGTCCCGGTGAAGAGTCCTGACCAATTTGAATGATCATGAAAAACTTGCTCCGACTCGTGGCGTTGCTCGCCCTGGGGGATGTTCCGATGGCCAAGGCCGGCACGGCGGAAGCCTCGGCCCTCGACGCCGAGGGCTACGTTCGCGACTGGGTGATGCTGGCCCCGATCGCGCTCCCCGGCAACGAGCCCGCCTCTGATCTGCTCCTCCGGGACCAGGCCCCGGCCGAAGCCGCGCTGAAGCCCAAGGACGGGGACAAGCTCACCGTTGGCGGAAAGGAACTGGCTT
>CANGMH010000341.1 GCA_947454005.1 Verrucomicrobiota bacterium | reverse complement strand
TCGTGGCGGTCGGCGCGTTGGGGATGACGCTCATCATCGTGGGCGGCGGGATCGACCTGAGCGTCGGCTCGGTGGTCGCCTTCACCGGGGTGCTCGGCGCGAAGCTCCTGGTCGCGGGATGGTCGCCGCTGGCGACGACCGCAGCGCTGGTGGCCACGGGCGGCGCGATCGGGCTCTTCAACGGCGCGATCGTCGCGGGGTTCCGCATGATGCCGTTCATCGTCACGCTGGGCATGATGGGCATCGTGCGCGGATCGGCGAAATGGCTGGGAGGCAACCAGACCGTCAACGCGCCGTCCGAGTCCCCGGTCGCCCGCATCATGGCCCGGGTGGATCCCGCCGAGTTCTGGCCTCTGCCCCCGGGCGTTTGGATGCTCCTCGGCCTGGCGGTGGTGATGGCGCTGCTCCTGCGCCGCACCGTCTTCGGCCGGCATGTCTTCGCCGTGGGCGCGAACGAGACGGCGTCGCGGTACAGCGGTGTGCGGGTCGGATGGGTGAAGGCCGCGACCTACGCCATCGCCGGGCTGCTCTTCGGTTTCGCGGGGCTCCTGCAGATGTCGCGCCTCACGCAGGGCGACCCCACCGTCGCCGTCGGGCTCGAGCTCGACATCATCGCCGCGGTCGTCATCGGCGGCGCGAGCCTGAGCGGCGGGGCAGGGAGCATCCTTGGGTCGATGATCGGCGCGCTGATCATGGCGTTGCTGCGGAACGGCACCAACCAGCTGGGATGGCAGACCTACTCGCAGGAGATCATCATCGGGGGCGTGATCGTGCTGGCCGTCGGCTTGGACAAGTGGCGGCAAAGCCGCCTTCGCTCCTAGGGCGACCGGGGATCATGAAGCGCATCGCGACCGCGACCGCAGTCGTCATCTTGATGCTGATGTTTGTCGGGCTGCTTGCGCGGACTTTCTGGCTCATCGACGGCCCGCGCATCGTGGGGGACGCGACCGCGCCGAACGGCGTCCGGTTCGTCGTCGTGCAGATCTGCAACTGGGGCCCTGAGCCGTTCACCACCCGCTCCTACGTTCGGCACACCAACGGGCAATGGCGAGAGTACTACCTAGGTCATCAAGACGACCTCTGGCTCAACGGCCAGTTCACGTCCGACACCAACCACCACCGCTTGACCGTGTGGCAAGACCGACACCCTCGCGCCACCGTCGATTGGGAGACCGGAAAGTATTCCGCCAACGGCCAGGACACTTCCGATGGCCATCCGGAGCCGCCGGGATGGGATCTGTTCCGGGACGGAGGTTTGCATCGGTGAACGTCCGACAGTCCGACATTCCGCGCGACTTCCCGCTTGAGAAACGGCCGGTTCTGCGCGAACAACCTCTTCCGTTGCGAATCTGACGCCATGAGCATCACAGCCACTGCCGAAAACCAACCGCTCCAGTCCCTCGACGAGGTCGAGGATTTCTACAAGGAGCGCTATCCGGAACCGATGACGCCGCCGCAGAAGAAACCGACGGTCGGCACCGATCCGGACAAGAAGGTGGAAGAATTCCGGAACTACGAGGCCGACGCCCGGCCGACGGTCCGCGAGTTCTACCGGCTCAACCACACCCACCAGACCTATGATTTCGCCCTCGCCAAGCGGAAGGAGTACCTGGGTCTCGACCGCCGCCAGATGGGCATCTGGGAGGCCGCCGAATACCTGAACCAGCTCGTCGACGACTCCGATCCCGACACCGATCTCTCCCAGCTCCAGCACCTGCTCCAGACCGCCGAGCATCTCCGCGCCGACGGCCAACCGCGCTGGATGGTCCTCACCGGCTTCGTCCACGACCTCGGCAAGATCCTCTGCCTCTGGGGCGAGCCGCAATGGGCCGTCGTGGGCGACACCTTCCCGACCGGTTGCGCCTATTCGCCGAAGATCGTCTTCCCCAAGTTCTTCGAGGCCAACCCCGACAGCCGCGACCCGCGCTTCAACACGAAGAACGGCGTCTACGAAGAAGGCTGCGGTCTCGATGCCGTGAACCTCTCGTGGGGCCACGACGAGTACATCTACAACGTCTGCAAGGACTACCTGCCCATCGAGGGGCTCTACATGCTCCGCTACCACAGCTTCTATCCCTGGCATCGAGAGGGCGAATACGGCCACCTGCTCAACGACCAGGACCGCACCCATCTGAAGGCGGTGCAGGCGTTCAATCCCTACGACCTCTACACCAAGAGCCACGCCAAGCCGGATGCGGTCGCGCTCCGACCCTACTACGAGGACCTCATCGCGGAGTATTTCCCGGCGAAGGTGCGCTGGTGAACGGCGGCAGCTGTGTTTCAGCCCTCGAGCGGGATAGGACGTGGCGTGGGGTGAGCGGTCCGGTCAGGACTGGAAAGTGATCGAGATGAGACCAGGCATCACCGCGATCGCCTTGTCGGTTCTGTTCGCCGTCGTCCTGGCCCTGGGGCTGGGCGGCGGCGTGATGCTGGGACGTTGGTCCGCGCCGGGTGAACGCCCGCGGATCGCCGAGACCGCGACGGTGGTCACCCAGATCCAGTCGCTCTCGCAACTGGTCACGGTGCGGTACGTCTTCGAGAAGGTGGTCCGGCTCGATGACGTGAAGTGGTACGGCCAGAACCGGTTGCTCATGGTCGCCCACGGCATCGCCAAGGCGGGCGTCGACCTGCAGAAGCTCAAGCCCGAGGACGTCCATGCCAGCGGCGAAACGCTCGTGCTCGTCTTGTCCCGTCCGCAGTTGCTCGACGTGTATCTCGACGAGAACAAGACCGAGGTGATCGAGCGTTCGACCGGGATGCTGCGGGAGTTCGACCAGCAGATGGAGCAGGATGCCCGGCGCCAGGCCGTCGAAGAGATCCGCAAGGCCGCCCGGGCGTCCGGGATCCTCAAGGACGCCGAGGACCGCACGAAGCTCCAGCTCCTGGCGATCGGCCAGGTGGCGGGGTTCAAGGCGGTCGAGGTGAAGTGGAAGTGACCGGGTCGGTGGTCGATCGACGGATCCGGACCGGCACGGGGCCGGGGAGCTTGCCACGGGGCAGGGGCATGCTCTGCTCTCAGGGGGTCATCCGAGTTCCCATCCCATGAAATCCATCCTGCTGCATCTGGCTGCGTTGTCCTTCGCGTCGGTCCCGGTCTCCGCCCTCACCGTCGGTTTCGAGGACCTCCCGTTCCCGCCCGCGCCGGACGGGACGACCGGCCTCCAGTACGCCACCGCGTCCGGCGACGGATCGCTCTATTCCGGCATCGTCTGGGACAGCCGGGTGATCGTGGTCGGCTCCCAGTATCGCGTGGACACCGCGACACCGGGTCCGCTCTTCGGGCTGCCGCATTCCGGCGACCACTTCATCACCAACGAGACCAGCGGGGACGGCGGCAACGGCATCACGTTGGCCACGACGATGGTGCTCACCGGCGGATGGTTCGGGCAGGTCGAGTACTACGGCTTCGGTGGCGGCGCCGATGCCATCACCATCCATGCGCTGAACGGATCGACCTCGTTGGGATTCGTCACCTTCACCCTGCCCGATGTGGTCTCCGGGCAGCCGGAGGCCTTGAGCTTCGTGGACACCAGCTCGTTCACCGCGCTCTCGGGCATCACCGGGTACCGCATCGACCACCACGCCCCGGTGCCGTCCGCGGACAACTGGGTGGCGGACGACCTCCGGTTCGCGCCGGTGCCCGAACCGCGGGCGATGGCGTTGGCGACCGGGCTGTTGATGGTCGGATTCGCCGCATGGCGCCGTTGCAGCCGGTGACCCGACCTGTTCTGATCCGGCCCCAGAGCACTCCGCGCATCCGTCGTCGCGGTCCTCTCCATCGTCATCATCAATGAACGCACCTCTCGTCGGCATCATCATGGGCAGCCAATCGGATTGGGACACGATGCAGCACGCGGCCGACCAGCTGGATGCCCTGGGGGTGCCGTACGAGGTCGGCGTGGTCTCCGCGCACCGCACGCCGGAGCTTCTTTTCGAGTATTCCGGGGCCGCCGAAGCGCGTGGGCTCCAGGTTCTCATCGCCGGGGCCGGAGGCGCGGCGCACCTGCCCGGGATGTGCGCGAGCAAGACCGTCCTGCCGGTGCTGGGCGTCCCGGTGCAATCGAAGGCGCTCAACGGTCTCGATTCCCTCCTGAGCATCGTCCAGATGCCCGCCGGCGTGCCGGTCGGGACGCTGGCGATCGGCAAGGCGGGCGCGGTCAACGCCGCGCTCCTCGCGGTGGCCATCCTCGGCATCCGGTATCCGGAGTTCCGCGCCGCGTACGACCGCTTCCGCGAGGCGCAGACCGCCAAGGTGCTGGCGCAGCGCGATCCGCGCGTCGTCTGAGGCCTTCGGGCCCGGCCACGTTGCGGCGGTGCGACCGCACCGGATGGTGAGAAACAATTCCTGTTGACCGTCCCCGGCACCTTTGGAGAGAGAATAGCGGACTACGTTGATGCGTTAGCCGCCATGCCGAGAATCTCCAGAAAAACGACGCCCACCACGCGTCCGTCCGCCGCCGCCACGAAATACGACGCGCACCACAAGGTGCTGAACACGACCTATGGGTCGTTCGCGGACCTGCGCCGGGAACTGGCCGACTCCAAGGAGAAGGTCGCCGAGCGGGAGGCCGTGCTGAAGCTGCTCGGCGGTTGTGCCGACCCGCAACGGGCCTACCTGCTGTTCGACGATTATCTCGAGAAGCTCAACCTCCGCCGGAACGATTTCGGCGTCGCCGAATGGTGGCCGCGGATCCAGACCGCGCAGGGCAAGGCGCGGCTCGAGGAGGTCGCGATGCTCTTCCTGCGGGCGAACCGCAACCTGCCGACCGAGCTGTTGCCGCACGCGAACTTCGACCGGTTCCAGGAGGTCGAGCAATCCGAGAAGGAGACGCAGTTCGTCCAGGAGCTCGAGAACTGGCT
>CANGMH010000340.1 GCA_947454005.1 Verrucomicrobiota bacterium | reverse complement strand
GACAGCAGCGTCCGCACCCGCCTCGTGTTCGGTGCCGGTGAGCTCCGGAGGGTCGGCGAGCTCGCGAAGGAGCTCGGCGGCACGCGTGCGCTCCTGGTCACCGACCGCGGCATCGTCGCCGCCGGCCACGCGGGCCGGACGCAGGACCTCCTCGCCGGCGCCGGGATCGCTGTCACCGTGTTCGACGGCGTCCGCGAGAACCCGACCACCGCCGACGTCGCCGCTTGCCTCGCCGCGGCCCGCGCCGGCCGGGCCGACATCCTCATCGGCCTCGGCGGCGGCAGCTCGATGGACACCGCGAAGGGCGCCAACTTCATCCTGACCAACAGCGGCGAGATGAAGGACTACTGGGGCGTCGGCAAGGCGACGCGGCCGATGCTCCCGCTGATCGCCATCCCGACCACGGCGGGGACCGGCAGCGAATGCCAATCGGCCGCGCTGATCGCCGACGAGGCGACGCACCAGAAGATGGCCTGCCTCGATCCCAAGGCCGCCGCGCGGGTCGCCCTGCTCGATCCCGAGCTCACCGTCTCGCAGCCGCGGCGCGTCACCGCCGTCACCGGCGTCGACGCCATCGCCCACGCGGTCGAGACCCTGGTGACCCGGAAGCGCAACGCGGTGTCGGCGATGTATTCGACCGAAGCGTTCAAGCTGCTGGCTCCCGCCCTTCCGAAGGTGATCGACGTCCCCGGCGACATCGATGCCCGCGGACGGATGTCGCTCGGCGCCGCCTTCGCCGGGATCGCCATCGAGAACTCGATGCTCGGTGCCGCCCACTCCGCCGCCAATCCGTTGACCGCGCACCACGGCGTCGTCCACGGCGCCGCCGTGGGCCTGATGCTGCCGCACGTGGTCCGGTTCAACGCCGCCGGGGATCCGGCCGCCCGGGCGGCCTACGCCGCGCTCGCGGTCGCTTCCGGCATCGCTGTGCCGGGCAAGGACGAGGACTCCGCCGTCCGGTCGCTGCTCGCCCGGATCGAGGCTTTGCTCGACCACGCCGGGATCCCCCGCTCGCTCGCCGAGGCCGGCGTGGATCCGGCCGGCATCCCGGACCTCGCTGCCGAGGCGGCGCGCCAATGGACCGCGACCTTCAATCCGCGCCCGGCCGGCGTCGCCGAGTTCATCGCCTTGTACACGGCGGCCACGGTTCCCCGTGCCGCCGCCGGCGCGCGGACCTGACCTCCCGCATCCCTACGCCGCCCCGTTCCCCGGGCGGAGCGGTGGGCCGCCGCCGGCGGCCTCCAGGACGGCCGCAGCGAGGTCCGCGGGCGAAGGCGACGTCCCGATGGATCCGCCCGGATACGTAGCCCTACGTATTCCGCCGTCCGTCCGCCGATGCTCGGATAGGTCGCGGGTCCGCACAGGTCCCGCCATCCATGAGATCCGACACCGCCTCCATCCGCCGTAGCCGCTCTTTCTTCGGCGCCTTGTTTCTCGTCCTCGCTTCCGCTGGCACCGCCGTCCGCGCGGCGTTGCCGCCCGCCCGCGACACGACGTTCCAGACCCTGCCGATGGACGGTCTCGCGAACTCCACGGTGCTCCTGCCCGACGGCAAGATGATCATCGGCGGCAACTTCCAGACCATCGGCGGCGTGGCCCGCCCAGGCATCGCGCGGCTGAACGCCGACGGTTCCTTGGACGCTTCCTTCGCTCCGCCCATCGGTGGCCCCGGCAACTTCGGCAAGCCCGTCGTGAACGACCTCGCTGTCACCACGGGCGGGAAGATCGTCGCGGCGGGTTCCCCGGCCTTCCGCACCATCGGTGCCGTGCTGCGCACCAACATCATCCGCTTCAACCCTGACGGCTCGGTCGATCCTACGTTCGACGCGCGGGACGCCGCTCATTTCAAGGGCCTCGCCGTGCAGGCCGACGGCAAGGTGGTCTATTCCACCTTCATCATCGCCGGCGGCACCGGTCTGTTCGGTCCCAAGCGCCTGAACGCCGATGGATCGGCCGACGCGGGCTTCGCCTACACCGGTGGCATCATCAACGGGCTCGGTTGCGTGCAGTTCGCGGCGCAGCCGGACGGCAAGGTGCTCGGGCTCGCGGGCGACAACGATCCCAACCGGACGGGGAACGCCCAGCTCTACCGCCTTTCCGCCTCAGGAGCGAACGACCCGACGTTCCGCTTCACCTCGCCGCCGAACGCGGTCGTGGACGAATCGCGCTTCGCCGTCGCCGGTGACGGACGGGTCCTCGTCGCGGTCTACGACAACTTCGTGCCGGCGATCACGAGGATCTCGGCGGACGGCGAGCGCGAGCGGGCGTTCACCTACAACGGCCAACCCAACGGCCAAGGGTTGTATCCGGTGCCCGCGGCGTTCCTGCCGGACGGCGGCGCGGTGGCGGTTCGGCAACCGACCGCGGGCGACCGCCGGATCTCGTTCTTCTACCTGTCGGCCAGCGGCCAGCTCATCGGCTCGCGGGATCTTCCGAACTCGGCCTTCGACAACGGCGTCGTCGGCGTCGGCACCTTGGCGGCGCGCGCCTTCGCGATGCAACCCGACGGCAAGCTGCTCTTCGCGGCGGCGTTCCAGGACGGCTTCGCCAACACCTTCGGCATGTTCCGGCTGCCGCCGCCGCCCGCCGCGGTCGCGCCGGTCATCACCATCCATCCGGTCTCGAAGACCATCGGCGCGGGCGAGGTGCTGTCCCTCGACGTGACGGCGACGAGCGAGAGCCCGCTGACCTACCAATGGCAACACAGCAGCACCAACCTGCCCCGCGCGACCAACCAGTTCCTCAACCTCTTCCAGGACTCAGCGGAGCGCGCCGGCGATTTCACCGTCGTGGTCGCCAACCCGTTCGGCGCCGTGACCAGCCGGGTCGCGACCGTGGTGGTCCGGCCTCCCGCGGCGATGGTGATGACCCAGCAACCGGTCGGCGGCACCGTGAAGCTGAGCCAGCAATCCAGCCTCTCGGCGCAATGCTCGACGGAGGTCGCCACCGGCCACCAATGGTACAAGGACGGCGCGGCGCTGCCGACCGGCGCGGGTTCCGGCTTCGGCTTCGCCTCGCTGAACCTCCCCGCCGGCGATCCGGCCCGCGGCGGCGATTACTTCGTCGTCATCACCAACGCCTTCGGCGGCTCGGTGACCAGCAAGGTCGCGCACATCGACATCCTCCTGCCCGGACCGCCGCAGATCACCGCGCAGCCGCAGGATCTCGCGCTGTTCCCCGGCCAGCCGGTGCAGTTCGCGGTCACCGCGGTGGCGGACGGCTTCCTCACCTACCAATGGCAGCACGCCGGAACCAACCTGCTCCGCAGCACGACGGTGCCGAACGTGAACGCGGGCACCCTCTTCATCCAAGGCACCGATCCCGACCGGGGCGGCGCGTACTCGCTCATTGCCACCGTCTCGCCCGGCGGTAGCACGACCAGCCGCGTGGCGCAGGTGACCTTGCTGCCCTCCGGCCCGCCGGTGCTCCTGACCCAGCCGGCATCGGTCACGGCGGATCTCGGCCAGAGCACGGAGTTCTCCGCCGCCTTCAACGGCGAGGCCCCGGTCACCGTATATTGGCGCCACGCGGGCACCAACGTGCTCTTCTCCCTCGGCCAACCCGGACAGGTCTACCCGACGGTCAACGGCCCGCTGACGAACACCTACTTCGCCCCGGTCACGCCTTCGTACGCGGGGGATTATCAGTTCGTGGCCAGCAACCGCTGGGGCGCGGTGACCAGCGCGGTGGCGACGCTCACCGTTCGCCCGGTGCCGGGCGCGGTCCTCGTCAAGGACCTCGAGGACCGGAAGGCGGGCATCGGCGAGTTCAACACGGTCGGCCTGCGCGCGGACAAGAGCGGCCTCGTGGTCACCAACTGCTGCAGCCAACCGGAGACCACCCACATCCTGCAGCTCGCGTCGACCGGTGGGATCGCGCCGTACAGCGGCGCCGGGACATGGCATCTGGCCATCGGCGCGGGCGGCCGCTACCACGTCGGGGCACAGCACGGCGTGGACACGGCCACCGGCACATGGGGACCGGTCCCGGGCGCGGTCGATTTCCTCGGCCTCTTCCTCACCAACTTCCCCCGGGCAGGCATCGTGACGCGCTTCGAGGCGCTCGACGACGGGATCTTCGGCATGAAGGCCGTCGCCGGTTCCGCCAGCCCCGGCTCGGAGTCCGGCACCTTCCGCGTGCTCGGGCTGCGGCGGCCCGCGACGAACTTCCTGTCCTTCGAGGTCGTGAGCAGCAACGCGGTCGACATCGCGTGGTTCAAGGACGGCCAGCTCCTCGCGGTCAACCCTCCGGGCACGGGCGGACACCTCAGCGTCCTCAACGAGAGCGCCGGCGCACCGCCCGCGCCCGGCGGCGTGAACCTGCGCGTCCGGCTCACCCTCGCCGACGTCGTGCCCGAGGACGCCGGCCGCTACCAGGCGGTCGTCACCAACTACGTCCGCAACCCCGACACCCGCCCCGGACAGGACCCGCGCCTGTTCAACGGCACCACGGCGACGCGCATCGCGACCTTGGAGGTGCGTGGCTACGCCGCGGAACGGGCCCCGCAGGTCATCTCCGTCGTCGAGAAAGGCGCGCCGAGCGGTCTCGAGGACGCCACCGCCTTGGCGGTCGCATCCGACGGGAAGCTGCTGCTCGCCTCGCGCACCCAGACCTTCGGCGTGGGTTCCAGCTCCCAGAGCAAGCTGGAGGTCCTCGGGTCCGGTGACCGGACCGAGCGCTCGGCGGTGCTCAACGGCGAGGGGCTCAACGGCGGCGACATCGGGATCGTGAAGGCCGTCATCTCCGACGGCGACGGCGGGGCCTACGTCTCCGGCGACGGAGCGGCGGGCACGATCGAGCGATGGTTCCTGCGGCGCGTGCGGCCGGCGGACATCATCACCGCGACCTCGACCAACCACACCTT
>CANGMH010000339.1 GCA_947454005.1 Verrucomicrobiota bacterium | reverse complement strand
GAGGAACGGGCACCGCGCCACGCCAAGGCCTACCGCGATTTCCTTGCCGAGAACCGCCGCCTGCAGGCCGAGCGCGTCGCCGCCTTCCGCGAGTACATCGCCGATGTCGACGCCGGGCGTTTCCCCGAGCGGTGCCATCTGGTGGAGATGGACGCGCAGCTGCTCGAGGAGGTCGTGCGGTCGACCGGATCGACGGCCGCGGCGAAGTGAACGCGGACGGCGCGGACGTCCGCTTCAGGCGAAGAAGGGCCGGAGCACGTTGCCCGCGACCTTGAGCGCGCGCTGCCGGCCTTCGAGCGACTTGCCGAAGGTGTCGTCCTCGACCTCGATGCAGACCGGGCCGCGATAGGTCGTCTCCATCAGCGAGCCGAGGAACCGGGCCCAATCCATCTCGCCGAAGCCGGGGATGCGCGGTTGGTGCCATTCGAGCGGATGCGCGAAGACGCCGACGTCGTCGATGCGGTCGCGGCGGATCCGCACGTCCTTGGCGTGGACGTGGAACAACTTGTCCTGGAACTCGCGCAACGGGCTCGCCGGATCCATGTGCTGCAGCACGAAGTGCGACGGGTCGTAGTTCAAACCGAAGCTCGCCGACGGGATGTCGCTGAACGCGCGGCGCCAGATGACCGGCGTGGTCATCAGGTTCTTGCCGCCGGGCCATTCGTCCGCGGTGAACGACATCGGGCAGTTCTCGATGCCGATGCGGACGCCGTGGTCCTCGGCGAAGGCGATGAGCGGCCGCCAGGTCTTGAGGAAGCGCGGCCAGTTGGCGTCCACGCCCAACGTCTGGTCGCGTCCGACGAAGGTGTTCACCGTCGCGAGCCCCAGCATCTCCGCGGCGAGCACGACCTTGCGCAGGTGGGCGACGGCGACCTCGGAGACCTCGGGGTCCGGATCGAGCGGGTTGGGATAATAACCGAACGCCGAGAGCCGCACGCCGTGGCGGGCGCAGAGCTCGTGGACCGCGTCGGCGCGGGCGGCGGTGAAGCCGTCGACATCGACGTGGGTGACGCCGGCGAACTTCCGTTCGGCGCGGCCCACCGGCCAGCACATGGCCTCGACGCAGGCGAACTTCTCCGCGGCGGCGAAGGCGAGGACTTGGTCGAGGGAGAGCTCGGGCAGGATGGCGCTGACGAATCCGAGGTGCATGGACGGAGTGTCGGCAGGCGGTCGCGCTTGGCAATCCCGCACCGGGCGCGGCACCGGATGCGGGCGCGGCCGCGGCTCGCTCAGGCTTGCTGCCGATGCCGACGGCGCGGGGAGGAGTCACGGACGGGCGGCAGCCCGTCCCTACCATCCTGGGTAGGGCCGCGCTGCCGCGCGGCCCTATCTGACTCCACATCGACCGACCGCCAGTTCCAATCGCACACTCCGCCGCCATGGAGGTTGTCAGCGACGGTCGGGGCGATAGCATCCGCCCATGATCCACCGCGCGCGCCCCGCTCTCCTCGCCTTGGCTTGTTCGCTTGCGCTGGCCGCGCCGGCATCCGCCGCAGGACCTCGCGTGCTGCCGGAAGGCCGGCTTCCCGACGACCACCGCCTCGGGCCGCTGAAGGACCTCGACGGCTATTTCCCGTTCACGCCGCCGACATCGAAGGACGCCTGGGCCAAGCGCTCCGAGCGCGTGCGCCGCCAGATCCTGGTGTCGCAAGGCCTGTGGCCCATGCCCACCAAGGCGCCGCTCAACGCGGTCATCCACGGCCGCGTCGAGCGCGACGGCTACTCGGTGGAGAAGGTGTACTTCGAGAGCGCGCCGGGCTTCTTCGTGACCGGCAACCTGTACCGTCCGAAGAACGTGACCGGCAAGGTGCCGGCGGTGCTCTTCGCCCACGGGCACTGGACCGATGCGCGGCTCTCCGAGGCGACCGACGACGAACTGCGGAAAGAGATCGCCACCGGACAGGAGCGCTTCGAGCAGGGCGGCAAGAGCCGGTTCCAATCGATGTGCGTGCAGCTCGCCCGCATGGGCTGCGTGGTCTGGCAGTGGGACATGCTGAGCGATTCCGATTCGGTGCAGTTCTCCCGGCAGCTGGTGCACGGGTTCGCCAAGGCGCGTCCCGAGATGGACACGACGGAGGACTGGGGCCTCTACAGCCCGCAGGCCGAGGCGCATCTCCAGAGCATCATGGGCCTGCAGACGTGGAACGCCGTGCGGTCGCTCGACTTCGTGCTCGACCTGCCGGAGGTCGATCCCGCGCGCGTCGCGGTCACCGGCGCGAGCGGCGGCGGCACGCAGACGATGCTCGTGTCGGCCATCGACCCGCGGGTGACGCTGTCGTTCCCGGCGGTGATGGTCAGCACCGGGATGCAAGGCGGCTGCACCTGCGAGAACGCGAGCCTGTTGCGCGTCGGCACCGGCAACGTGGAGTTCGCGGCGCTCTTCGCGCCGAAGCCGCTCGGCATGACCAGCGCCGACGACTGGACGAAGGAGATGTCGACCAAAGGGTTCCCGGAGCTCAAGCAGCTCTACACCTTCCTCGGCGCGCCGCAGGACGTGATGCTCCATCGCGGCGAACATTTCCCGCACAACTACAACGCCGTCTCGCGCTCGGCCTTCTACACCTGGCTCAACCGCCACTTCCGCCTCGGCCAAACCGAACCGGTGGTCGAGCGCGATTATCAACGTCTCTCCCGCGCCGAGCTCTCGGTGTGGGACGCGAAGCATCCGGCGCCCGCCGCGGCGGACCCGGATTTCGAGCGCAAGCTGCTGAAGGCCTGGGACGCCGACGCCCGACGTCAGCTCGCCAAGCTCGAGGAATCGTCGCCGGAGAAGCACCGCGAGGTGTTGCGCGGCGGATGGGACATCGTGCTCGACGGCGGCCTCGCCGATGCCGGCCAGGCCGTGTGGGAGATGAAGGACAAGCAGGACAAGGGCGGCTGGATCCAGATGGCCGGCCTGCTCCGCAACACGAGCTACCACGAGGAATTGCCCGCGGTCTTCTGTTATCCCAAGCAGTGGAACGGCCACACCGTCCTCTGGCTCGCCGCCGAAGGCAAAGCCGGTCTCTACACCGCCGGCGGCGAGCTCAAGCCAGAGGTGCGCAAGCTGGTGGATTCCGGCGCGACCGTGCTCGGCATCGACCTGCTGTACCAAGGCGAGTCGCTGGCCGACGGACGTCCCCTCACCCGGACGCCCCGGGTGAAGAACCCGCGCGAGGCCGGGGCGTACACCTTCGGCTACAACCCGGCGGTCTTCGTCCATCGCGTCCACGACGTGCTGACCGCGGTGAGCTACATCCGCGGGCACGAGCGTCCTTCGAAGCAGATCAGTCTCGTGGCGCTCGACGGCACCGGCCCGGTGGCGGCGGCGGCGCGCGCGCAATCCGAGGGCGCGATCGACCGCGCGGCGATCCACATCGGCGGGTTCCGCTTCGGCAAGCTGCTCGACCTGCGCTCGCCCGATTTCCTGCCCGGCGGCGCCAAGTACGGCGACGTGCCGGCGCTGCTCGCGCTCGGCACCGGCAAGCTGGACGCGGATGCCAAGGCCGAGACCGTCGCCGATTGGCTGCTGAAGTGAACGGCGGCCCGGATCGGGCCGGGGTGAGTTCGCCAAGAAGGACAGGCTCGTCCTCCGGCATGACCGACGCCGCCGGATGAGCCGCGGCGCGCAGGGATCCGGATGCGCCCTGGGCCGCGGCTCGCGTCGGCGTGGTGCCGACGCCGCCGACGCGTAAAATGGTCACGGACGGGCGGCAGCCCGTCCCTACCATCTTGGGTAGGGTCCGCGCTGCCGCGCGGCCCCATCTGACTCCACCTCGACGGACGGCCGCTTCCGACCCCGCCCGCCCGGGCCAACATGTTTGCTTCGGGCCTCGATTGCCGGCATGGTCGCTGTCCGGTCCCATGCGAATCTTGGTCATCGAGGACGAGCCCCAGTTGGCTCGCCACGTCATCCGCGGGCTCGCGCGGCACGGCCATGATGCGTCCGTGCAGCACGACGGCGCCGCCGGCCTGCAGGCCGCGCTCGACAACCCGCCGGACCTCGTCGTGCTGGACCTGAACCTCCCCTCGCTCGACGGCCTTTCGCTGCTGGCGAAGCTCCGCGAGGCGCGATGCCCGTCGCGGGTGATCGTCCTCACCGCGCGCGGCGAGGTGGAGCACCGCGTGAAGGGCCTCAAGGCGGGCGCCGACGATTATCTCGCGAAACCGTTCTCGATGGAGGAGCTCGTCGCGCGCATCGAGGCCTTGGGCCGCCGCGGAGCCACGCCGTCCGCCGAGGACAGGCTCGAGGTCGCCGACCTCTCGATGGACGTCCACAACCGCCGCGTGACCCGCGCGGGCCAGGCCGTGGCGCTGTCGCCGCGCGAGTTCGACGTCCTCCAGGTGCTCATGCAGGAGCCGCAGCGCGTCTTCTCGAGGACCGAGCTCTGCGAACGCGTCTGGCAGCGCGACCACGAGTACGACACGCGCACGGTCGAGATCTTCATCGCCCGGCTCCGCAAGAAGGTGGACGTCGGTTTCGACGACGCCCTCATCCACACCGTCCGCGGCGTGGGCTACGCCATCCGGCCGCCGGGCGACACGGCGGCCGCCTCCGCACCCGATCGAACCGATGAAACCGCGCCCTGACCCGATCCTCGCCCGCGGCCTCCTGATCCTGGCGGCGATCTGCCTGCTCGTATCCGCGGCCCAGGTCCGGGCCCAGGCGGTCGTCGAAGGCCGCGTGGCGCTGCCCAAAGGCAGGTCCACGCCGGTGATGAACCGCCGCTACGAGATCGTCTCGACCGGCGGCGTGCTCGCGCCCGATCCGCCGCTCGCCGTCGTCTACCTCGAGGGCGAGTTCCCCAAGGCGGCCTCGCTCCCGACCGTCCAGCTGGTCCAGACGAACTTCGCCTTCGTGCCGGCGCTGCTGCCGGTCCGGCTCGGCACGAAGGTCGAGTTCCCGAACCAGGACAACACCTTC
>CANGMH010000338.1 GCA_947454005.1 Verrucomicrobiota bacterium | reverse complement strand
CTGGTGAAGGACCTCAAGGCCCGCGGTCTGCTCGACACCACCATCGTCCACTGGGGCGGCGAGATCGGCCGCCTGCCGGTCACCGAGAACCACGGCGCCGCCGAGAAGGCCGGCCGCGACCACAACGGCCAGGGCTTCTCCAGCTGGGTCGCGGGCGGTGGGTTCAAGGGCGGGATGACCTACGGCGAGACCGACGAGTTCGGCCACAAGGCGGTGATCGATCCGGTCAGTCCGAACGATTACCATGCGACGCTGCTGCATCTGTTCGGCATGGACCACTCGGCGCTGACCTATCATCAGAACGGCCAAGGCCAACGCCTCACCGACAGCAAACCCTGCCGGGTGGTGAAGGAGATCCTCCGCCACGCATGAAGGGATCCGCCCACCATCAGGGCGCGCTGCGATGGTTCGCGGCGGCGGCCTCCGTCCTCGGCCTGATGTGCTCCACCACGGTCGCCGGCGCCGCAGACGCCCCGACCTTCGAGAAGGACGTCCGCCCGATCCTCAAGGCGCATTGCTTCGAATGCCATGGCGAGGGCGAGCAGCCGAAGGGCGGCCTCGACCTGCGCTTGCGCCGGCTGATCCTGGCCGGCGGCGAGAACGGTCCCGCGGTCGTGCCCGGCAAACCTGATGCGAGTCCGCTGCTCAAGCTCGTGGGCAACGGCACCATGCCGAAGCGCGACAAGAAACTCACCGTCGCCGAGGTCGCGCTGATCCGCCGATGGATCGCCGCTGGCGCGAAGACCGCGCGTCCCGAGCCCCTGACCCCGCCCGAAGGCGCCGGTATCACCGAGGAAGAACGGGCCTTCTGGTCGTTCCAACCGATCCGCGACCCGGCGGTGCCCAGGACCGCGGCCCGCGACCGGGCACGTACGCCGATCGATGCCTTCCTCGTCCGGTCGCTCAAGACGAAGAAGCTCCGCTTCTCGCCCGACGCCGAGAAGACGACCCTGCTGCGCCGCGCGTGCTTCGACCTGACCGGTCTGCCGCCGACGCCCGAGCAGACCGAAGCCTTCCTCCGCGACACCTCGGCGGACGCGTACGAGAAGCTGATCGACCGGCTGCTCGACTCGAAGCAGCACGGCGAGCGTTGGGGCCGCCATTGGCTCGATGTCGCCGGCTACGCGGATTCCGACGGCTACAGCGATGCCGATCCGCCGCGCGCCCACGCGCACAAGTACCGCGATTACGTCATCCGCGCCTTCAACGAGGACAAACCGTTCGACCGATTCCTCACCGAGCAGCTCGCCGGCGACGAGCTGGCCCGGGCCACCCAGGCGGATGCTTCCGCAGTCGCGATCGCCGATCCCGCGGCGCGCGATCTTCTCATCGCCACCGGTTATCTCCGCATGGGCGTGGACGGCTCGGCGACCGACGCGCTGAGCGACCGGGACGCCGTCCGGAACCAGGTGGTCGCCGACACGCTCAAGATCGTGTCCACCTCGTTGCTCGGCCTTTCCGTCGGCTGCGCCCAATGCCACGACCACCGGTACGACCCGATCCCGCAGCGCGATTACTACCGGCTGCGCGCGGTGTTCGAACCGGCCTACGACTGGACGAACTGGCGCACACCGGCCCAGCGCCTGGTGTCTCTCCAGACGGCCGAAGACCGGAAGCGATCCTCCGACATCGAGGCCGAGGCGCAGCGGCTCTCCGCGGAGAAGGACGCGAAGCAGAAGGAGCACATCGCGGCGGCGCTGACCAAGCACCTGGAGAAATTCGACGAAGCGCTCCGCGGGCCGCTCCGCTCGGCCTTCGAGACGCCTGCCGACAAACGCACCGTCGAGCAGAAGAAGCTCCTCGCCGACAACCCCAGCGTGAACATCCACGCCGGTGTGCTCTACCAGTACGACCCCAAGGCCGCCGAGGTGCTGAAGGCGATGGATGCCAAGATCGCCGAGGTCCGCGCCGGCAAGCCGGTCGAAGATTTCATCAGCGTGCTCACCGAACCGGCCGACCGCGTCCCGGTGACGCACCGGTTCCATCGCGGCGACTATCGCCAACCGAAGGAAGCCTTGATGCCCGGCGGATTGAGCGTGCTGGGGCCGACCGGCGGACCGGTCGAGTTCCCTTCCGACGATCCGGTGTTGCCGACCAGCGGCCGGCGCCTCGCGTTCGCGCGATGGCTGACCAGCGGCACGAACCCGTTGGTCGCACGGGTCTGGGTCAACCGGGTGTGGTCGCACCATTTCGGCCGCGGTCTGGTGGGCACGCCGGCGGACTTCGGCGCGATGGGGGAGCGTCCGTCCGACCCGGACCTGCTCGACTGGCTCGCCAGCGACTTCATGAAGCACGGCTGGAAGGTGAAGCGCCTGCACAAGCTGATCATGACCTCGACCGCCTACCGGCAATCCTCGGCGCGCAGCGCGCGAGGCGAGGACCGCGACCCGGACGACCGCCTGCTCTGGCGCAAACCGGTGCAGCGTCTCGACGCCGAAGCCATCCGCGACGCGGTCCTCGCGGTGAGCGGCTCGATCAACCCCAAGATGTCGGGTCCGCCCGTGCCGGTGCGGCCCGATGTGAACGGCCAGATCGTCGTCGGCGAGGACAAGACGACGGGCGACAACAAGATGCCCGTGGAGGGCGCGCTCGGCGGCGAGGAGTTCCGCCGGTCGGTCTACATCCAGGCGCGGCGGAGCCGTCCGCTCGCGATGCTGCACGCCTTCGACGCGCCGGTCATGGAGGTCAACTGCGAGCGTCGCCAGAGCTCCACCGTCGCCACCCAATCGCTGATGTTGATGAACAGCGGGTTCGTGCTCGACCAGGCGGAGCGCTTCGCCCGCCGCGTCCAGAGCGAGGCCGGCGACGACCGCACCGCCCAGGTCCGCCGCGCATGGCAACTGGCCTTCGGCCGGCCGCCTCGCGCCGCCGAACTCGCCGACGCCACCGCCTTCCTGACGCAGCAGGTATCGCAGCTATCGACGAAAGCCGCGTTGCCAACGGACACGGCCAAGCCCACCGATGCCGCCAAAACCTCGCCGCCGAAGCCGGATCCGGAGCAGCAAGCCCTGACCGATCTTTGCCAGGCCCTGCTCAGCGCGAACGAGTTCCTCTACGTGGATTGACCAGGCTCCGCGGTCGCGGTCTGGGAGGACGGACTTTCCAGTCCGCCTTTCCTGCAGGTTCCCGGACCCTCGCCCTGCAGGCACGCTCAGCGCCGTCGCTTGCCGCCGCCTTTGCGCCGGGCCGCTTCGCCGTAGTGGACCGCCCGGTCCGTCGCACCCGGCGCCTTCATCTCGGCGCCGCCGAGGCGATGCTTCAGCTCCTTGATCTGGTCGCGGAGCAGCGCGGCCTTCTCGAACTCCAGGCCGTTCGCCGCCTCGACCATCTCCGATTCCAGCTCGCGCAACGTCTCCGTCGCATCGAACTGGTCCACGCTCTCGTGGAGCGCGTCCGCCGCCGCTTTGCGACCGGACCCCACGCTGCTGAGGCCTTCCTCCAGGCCGCGCGAGACGCTGCGCGGGACGATCCCGTGCGCGGCGTTGTGGGCGAGCTGCTTGGTGCGGCGATAATCGGAGACCGCGAGGAATTTCTGGATGCTCTGCGTCATCACGTCGGCGTAGAGGATCACGTGGCCGTTAAGATGCCGCGCGGCGCGGCCGGCGGTCTGGATGAGGCTGGTGGCGCTGCGGAGATAGCCCTCCTTGTCGGCGTCGAGGATGGCCACCAGCGAGACCTCCGGCAGGTCGAGCCCTTCGCGCAGGAGGTTGATCCCGACCAGCACGTCGCAATCGCCCCGCCGCAGCGCGCGCAGGATCTCGACGCGCTCGATGGCGTCGATCTCGCTGTGCAGGTAGCGGACGTTCACGCCGAGGTCGCGGAGGTAGTCGGTGAGCTCCTCGGCGGTGCGCTTGGTGAGCGTGGTGACCAGCACGCGCTCGCGTTTGTCCACCCGGTCGCGCGCTTCGTTCAGCAGGTCGTCGATCTGGCCCTTGAGCGGACGGATGGTGACCTGCGGATCGACCAGCCCGGTCGGGCGGACGATCTGCTCCGCGACGTTCTGCGGACCGGCCCAGCCCATCTCGATCGGCCCCGGTGTCGCGCTCACGTAGATGCCCTGCCCGGTCAGCGCGCGGAACTCCTCGAAGTTCAGCGGCCGGTTGTCGAGCGCGCTGGGCAGGCGGAAGCCGTGCTCCACGAGCACCGATTTCCGCGCCATGTCGCCCGCGTGCATCCCGCCGACCTGCGGCAAGGTGGCGTGCGATTCGTCCACCACGAGCAGGTAATCGGCGGGGAAGAAATCCAGCAGCGTGCCCGGCCGCGACCCCGGCGGACGCGCCGAGATATGGCGCGAGTAGTTCTCGATTCCGGAGCAGAAGCCCAGCTCCTGCAGCTGCTCCAGGTCGAACTCGCAGCGCATCTTGATCCGCTGCGCCTCGAGCAGCTTGCCCTGCTTCTCGAACCAGGCGATCCGTTCGCCCAGCTCCTCGCGGATGGACAGCATCGCGCGGTTGACCTTCTCCTGCGGCGTCGCGAACTGCTTGCTCGGGAAGATGTTCACCGCCGTCAACGACTCGATGTTGTCGCCGGTCAACGGATCGAACCGGGTGAACCGCTCGATCTCGTCGCCGAAGAACTCGATCCGCAGGGCGTCCTCGGTGTAGGCGGGATGCAGTTCCACGACATCGCCGCGGACGCGGAACTTCCCGCGCGTGAGATCGAAGTCGTTCCGCGCGTACTGCAGCGCCACCATCTTCTCGAGCAGGGCGTTCCGGCCGATCTCCTGTCCGACGCGCAGGGGGATGACCATGCTCTCGTAGTCGTCCTTGCTGCCGATGCCGTAGATGCACGAGACGCTGGCGACGACGATCACGTCCCGGCGGCCGAGCAGCGAGTTCATCGTCGAGAGCCGCAGCCGCTCGATCTCCTCGTTCACGCTGCTGTCCTTCTCGATGAAGGTGTCG
>CANGMH010000337.1 GCA_947454005.1 Verrucomicrobiota bacterium | reverse complement strand
CTCCGGGGAGGAATTCCTCATCAACGGCACGCCGACCTACGCCGGCCAGTTCTGGCAGGGGCACAAGGTCCAGGGTCTGCTGATGAACGCGCGGCTGGTCCAAGGGATCTTCGACGACCGTGATCCTGCGACCGTCGGGCGATGGGCCTATCCGGACACCGGCAAGTGGGACGCCGACCGCAACACGACGGAGTTCATCGCCGCGATGCCGTCCTGGAAGAGCCACGGCCTGCTCGCCTTCACGCTCAACCTCCAGGGCGGTCCGCCCGAGAGCGATCCGAAGGACCACGTGTGGCACAACTCGGCCTTCAACGTCGACGGTTCGCTCGATCCCGCCTACCTGGAGCGGCTGGGACGCATCCTCGACCGCGCCGATGATCTCGGGATGGTCGTGATCCTCGGGCTGTTCTCCTCCGGCCAGGACGAACGATTGGCCGACGAGGCCGCCGTGCTCGCCGCCGTGGACAACACGATCGCGTGGCTCGCCGAGAAGGCCTATCGCCACGTCCTCGTCGAGATCGATGACGAAAGCGACGTCCGCCACGACCATGCGGTGCTGCGGCCGGATCGCGTCCACGAGCTCATCGCCCGCGTGCAGAAAGCGAAGTCCGGCGGACGGCACCTCCTTGCCGGCACGAGCTTCAGCGGCGGGACGCTTCCGACGACGAACGTGGTGAAGAACGCGGATTTCCTGCTGCTCCATGGCAACGGCGTCGACGACCCGCGGAAGATCGCCGAGATGGTCCGCCGGACCCGGGCGCTTCCCGGCTACAAAGCGAAACCGGTGCTGTTCAACCAAGACGACCACCTGGGATCCGGCCAGCCGCTCGACCACTTCACCGCCGCGCTCACCGAGCGCGCGGGCTGGGGCTATCACGACCAACGGATGAAGGGCGAAGGCTTCGCGGAAGGGTTCCAGAGCGTCCCCGTCGATTGGTCCATCGGCAGCGACCGGAAGCGCGCGTTCTTCGGCCGGCTCGCCCAGGTCACCGGCAGCCTGCCGCGCGGCGCCGCCTGGTCGGCCGTGCAGGGGACGCGCTGGTGGAAGGGCAACCTCCACACCCACACGTTGTGGAGCGACGGCGATGATTATCCGGAGATGGTCGCCGCGTGGTACAAGGACCATGGCTACCACTTCCTCGGGCTCTCCGACCACAACCTCCAGCAACAAGGCCAACGCTGGCTAACGGTCACGACCAACAAAGGCGGCGGCGCGGCGTTGTCCAGATACCGCGCGAGGTTCGGTCCGGACCTCGTCGAGGAACGGACCTGGCTCGGCACGAACCAGGTCCGCCTCCAGCCGTACGCCGAGTTCGCACCGCTGTTCGACGAGCCCGGGCGCTTCCTCATGGTGCCGTCCGAGGAGATCACCAGCGGCCACCTCGCCTTCCCGGTCCACATCAACGCCACCAATCTCCGCGAGCTCATCCCGAGCCGCGGCGGCAGCAACGTGCTCGATGTGATGCAGGGCACGGTGGACGCCGTGCTCAAGCAGCGCGGTCGCACCGGGCAGCCGATGTTCCCCCACATCAACCATCCGAACTTCGGCTGGGGCATCACCGCCGAGGACCTCATGCGCGTGGTCGGCGAACGCTTCTTCGAGGTCTACAACGGGCATCCGTCGGTCCACAACGAGGGCGACGCCACCCGTGCCGGCATGGAGCGCGTTTGGGACATCGTGCTGACCTGGCGGCTGGGCGTGCTCGGCCTGCCTCCGATGTTCGGCTTCGCGGTGGACGATTCGCACAACTACCACGCCGAAGGCGGTGCCCTCAGCAATCCAGGCCGCGGTTGGCTCATGGTCCGCGCCCGGACGCTCTCCGCGGAATCGCTCGTCGCGTCGCTGGAGCGCGGGGATTTCTACGCCAGCTCGGGCGTCGAGCTGGAGGACCAGCGCCGCGACGGCCGCCGCGTGACCGTCCGCATCGCCGCGAGACCGGGCGTCACCTACCGCACGCAGTTCATCGGCACGCGCCGAGGGTTCAAGACCGCGAGCGAGCCGGTCCGCAACGCGGTCGGCGAGAAGGTCCGCGCCACCGAGCGCTACGATGCCGGGATCGGCGAGGTGTTCGCGGAGGTCGAAGGTCCGGTCGTGACCTACGAGATGAAGGGCGACGAACTCTACATCCGCGCCAAGATTACGTCGTCGCAGCTGAAAGCGAACCCCTACGTGAAAGGAGAGACCGAGGCCGCCTGGGTGCAGCCGGTGATCCCGTGATGCGCGGAGTCGGGTGCCGGGCGTTCCGCCGAGGTCGGGCGTTGCCAGAAGCGTCGGGGCCGGCTTGATTGGCCCGCGACCGAATGCATCCTATGACCGCACCCCGCTCCTTGGCCGGCCGAGCCGTCTCGCGCGCGACCGCCCTGCTCCTCTCCTCGGCCCTTCTGCTTTCGCTCGCCGCTCCCGCGGCGCGGGCGCAGGCCGCCAAGCGCCCGGTGCTGGAGATCACCATCGGCACGAACAACACGCTGGTCATCCCGCGCTCCGCCTTGGGCAAGGAGCACCTGATGTCCGCGTCGCGCATCCCTCAGGCGCTGGCGGCCACGTCGACCGGGCTCTCCGGCAAGATCGTGAAGTTCGAGGCGTACCACGACGGGGTGGACCTCTATGAATCGACCGACGGACTGGTCGTCACCCGCGACCTGCCGGCGCGCCGGCTGTTGACCACCTACCCGATCGTGGAGCAGGACGCGCAGCGCGTGGTGATCGACTTCAACCGCGGCATGCGCCGGCTCTACACCGAGATCTGGTACGGCGGCGGCCGGGCCTTCAACTCCGCGGCGCGCGATGAATCGCTGGAGATCCCGCAATCGCGGGTGTTCCTGGCGGAGAAGACGGACGACCAGATCGTCATCCGCCAGAGCGTGCAGGTCCGCGACCGGCAGGCGGCGGCGAACGTCGAGCAGCAGTTCGAGGTGCGGTACTTCTTCACGCCGTACTTCGCCGGCGGCTACCAGGGCCGCGAGGCCACCGGTTCCGATCTCCGCTATGCCCGCTTCTTCGAGACCCAGGCGCGCCTCGAGGAGACGACCGGGCGTCCCTCGCCCTTGATGGCGCGCTTCGACATGGCGAAGCCGATCATCTTCCACTACAGCGCCAACACGCCCGAGCCCTATGTGCAGGCGGTGAAGGACGGCATCCTCTACTGGAACCGCGCGTTCGGGACCAACATCGTCCGCGCCGAGAAGGCGCCCGCCGGCGTCACCGCGCCCGATTCGCGCTACAACATCGTGCAATGGGTGCCGTGGGACAACGCGGGCTTCGCCTATGCCGACATCCTCGTCGACCCGCGCAACGGCCAGTCGCAGCACGGGCAGGCCTACATGACCAGCGTCTTCGCGCTCAGCGGACGCGCCCGCGCCCGCGCGCTGCTCCGTTCGATGCGCGACATCGTCGCCGACAAGAAGGGCGCCGTCGCCCAGAACGGTGGCGAGGCCGCGCAAGGCTTCCCTTGGATGACCGCCAACGGCCTCTGCCACATCGGCACCGCCGAGTTCGCCCAACAATACGCGCAAGGTCTCGAGGATCTCCTGGCCAACGAGACGTTGACCGACGAGGCCACGCTGCGCGCCTCGCAGGACTACGTGCGCGAGGTCGTCGCCCACGAGGTCGGCCATGTGCTCGGCCTGCGCCACAACTTCGCCGGCAGCCTGGCCGCCACGATGGGGCGGCAGGACATCGACGACTGGTTCAAGGCCTACATCACCGGCACGAACATGCTCTCCGCCTACACCAACCGCTACGCGTCGTCCTCCATCATGGAGTACACCGTGTTCCGCTCCGCCGTGCAGGTCGGCTGGTTCATCCGCACGCAGACGGAGGCGCTGCCCCACGACCGCGCGGCGATCCGCTGGGGCTATCTCGGCGCGACCGAGCCGCGCGACCAGAAGATGCTCTTCGGCTCCGACGAGCTGGTCGCGACCTACGGTGATCTCCAGCGCTTCGACGAGGGCGTCGAGCCCGTGGTCGGCGCCTACGCCCGGCTGGGCGACGAGATCCGGCTCCTGCCCAACTCGCTGGTCGAGACCTTCATCGCCGCGAAGGCCCCGCGCGATCCGCGCGACGGCACGCCCGTCGCGGAGGTCAATCTCCACCCCGCCCAAAAGGCCGAGCAGCTCGCGACGCTCTTCACCGACATGCTCTCGTGGTTCCGCAGCGGGACCCGGTCGCTCCGGGTGGAGAACCAGTTCGAGTTCATCGGCGAGCTGAACGAGAAGGACCGGGCCAAGGCCCATTGGAAGGACCTCAACGCCCAGCTCGAAAAGCTCGGCGGCGTGGACCGCGCGTTGTTCAGCTTCCTGCCCTTCGACTGGAAACTGGAGCTCAAGGACGAACCCAAGGGCGTCGCCGCCGCCGGCAAGGTCGCCGCCGCCGATCTCCAGGCGCGCCTCAAGAAGCTGCTCGACGCACCCGCGTACACGAACTTCGTCGGCCTCGACGAGAAGCGCTATTCCTTCACGCCCGCCGAGAAGGAGATCGTGCTCAAGCGCGGTGAACGGTTCTTCGCCGAGTTCGAGTCCGAGCTGGTCAAGCAGGTCGCCCGACGTCTGGAGAACGCCGGTCGCGACCTCGGACCCGCCGCGAACGAGACGCTCGAGGACGGCGACTCCACCGCCAAGCTCGAGCAGCGGATCGTCGACATGGCGAAGCTGGTCCTGACCGCGAAGGACGACACCAAGCGTCTGAAGGGCAAGGTCGACAAGAGCATCGTGGAGGTCGTGGACTTCCGATACGACCACGACACGCGCCTGGCCGCCGCCAAGATGCTGAACGACAAGACCGGATCCTTCCGCGGCTGGTCCGTCGACGCCAAAGGCGACCTCAACAAGCAGCTCAAGGACGAGGTCGACGGCTCGCTGAACATCGCGAACTTCAAGGAGTTCAAGGACTCGATGCTCTCGCGTCCGCTCCGCGAGT
>CANGMH010000336.1 GCA_947454005.1 Verrucomicrobiota bacterium | reverse complement strand
GGGCCAAAGCCACCACCTGGCGGATCTCGTCGCGTCCGGACACCTCGTGCAACGGGATGCCCAGGCTCTCGAACCGGATCTGCGCGTCGGCGGTGAAGCGGCCGGTCACCGCCTCCATCTTGGCGAGCCGGACGATGTTGCCGTCACCCGGCTTGAAGGAGGCGTCCGCCGCGAAGCGCTCGACCATCCGCGTCACGCGCTTCGTCTCGGTCGGCCACAGCAGGACGAGGCCGCCGACCACGCCGGCGACCAGGACGAGGACCAGCGTCCAGCGGAACCCGCGGCTCATCGCAGGACCCTCCCGACCAGCTTCTCGCGCTTGGCCGCGCCGAACTCGTGCTGCTCGACCGGCATCGAGCGGTTGTCGCCGACCATCAGATATTCGTCCGGGCCCATGACCTCCTCGCGCCCGCCCGAGGGCCAGTTCCACGGCGCGCGGTTGACAAGATACGGCTCGTCCAGCTCCTCGCCATCGACGAAGACATGGCCGCGCATGATCTTCACGCGTTCTCCGGGCAGGGCGATGACCCGCTTGAGGAACATGTTGTGGATCCCGGAGGTGCGGATGGCGAGGATGTCGCCCCGCTGCGGCGGGTGCAGCCAGAGCGAGAGACGGTTCGCGTAGGCTTTCGTGCCGTCGCGGTAGGTCGGGGCCATGCTGATCCCGGTCACACGGATCGGCAGCAGCACGTAACGGAAGCCGACGACGACGATCGCCACGGTGACGAAGAGCCGCAAGGCGGTCACCCGCAGGTCGCTCCCGACGAGCACGATCCGCCACCACGGTGCCCGGACCGGCCGTTCAGGATGCGTCTCCAAAGTATCCATGGGGCTCCCAGCGGAGCGGCCGGACCTTAGACGATGCACCGCGTCGGCGACAGGGACATTTGATGGGGCGAGGCGTCCTTTCCTGCGCGGCGACCAGACCGGGGCCGCCGCCGGTCCATCCCCTCCTTGCGCTCCGCCTGCCATGTGGCAAGTGTCCATGCCGTCGCACCGAAACATCCCGCATCCATGAACACGCTCTCACGTCGCCAAGCCCTCAAGTCCGCCGGCCTGCTCAGCGCCGGCTTCTTCATCAGCACGTCCCTGACGCGCGCCCTCGCCCAGACCGCGGCCGTCGCCGGTCCGCACAAGCTGCCCGCCCTGCCGTACTCGTTCTCGGCGCTCGAGCCGCACTTCGACGCGAAGACGATGGAGATCCACCACGACAAGCACCACGCGGCCTACGTGAACAACCTCAACAAGGCGCTCGCCGACCATCCCGACCTCCAGAAGCTCTCTCCCGAGGAGTTGTGCCAGCGCCTCGACAAGGTCCCCGAGAAGATCCGCACCGCGGTGCGGAACAACGGCGGCGGCCACTACAACCATTCGCTCTTCTGGCAATGCCTCCGCAAGGAAGGCGGCAACGGTCCGGAAGGTCCTCTGGGCGAGGCGCTCGGCGAGCTCTTCACCGACAAGGAGGAAGGCGAGAAGATGTTCGCCGAGAAGGCCCTCGGCGTCTTCGGCAGCGGATGGATCTGGATCTCCGTCACCAAGGACAAGAAGCTGATGCTCGAGACCACGCCCAACCAGGACAACCCGCTGATGTCCGGACGGCAGCCGCTCATCGGGCTCGACCTCTGGGAGCACGCCTACTACCTCAAGTACCAGAACCGCCGCATCGACTACGTGAAAGCGTTCGTCAACCTCGTGAACTGGGAGTTCGCGGCGGAACGCTTCGAGAAGATCACCGCCTGATCCGGGCGGGACCGGACGGAGGCGAAACCAAGGCCGCGCGTGAGCGCGGCCTTTTCGCGTCCTTCAGCGCAGTTTCTTCACCAGCACCTTCGAGTTGCGGCCGCTGGCGTCGTAGCGCTCCCGGCGCGAGGGCGGCAGGTCCTCCGGGGTGCCTTCGCTGAAGCCGGCCTTGCTCTGGAACCAGGTGAACGCCTGCGTGGAGAGCGTGACCAGCTCGGTCAGCCCCTGCTCTCGCGCCTTGGCCTCGACGAACTGCACCAGCTTGCCGCCGATGCCTTGGTTCTCGTGCGACGGGTTCACGAACAGGAACGCCAGCTCGCCCTTCTTCTGCTCCGGGTAGGTGTGGAGCGCGACGCAGGCGACCGGGTTCTTGTCGATCTCGAAGAGGTGGTAGTCGCCGATCTGCCGCTCGATCGCGGCGCGGGTGCGCTTCACCAGCTCGGCGCTGGCGACGGAGTCCTTGGTCAGGATGAGCAGGCTGCGGATGTCCTTCTTCAGCGCGCGGCGGATCTGCTGGTATTCGTTGGCGTACACCATCGTGCCGACGCCCTCGTTGGAGAAGACCTCGGCGAGCAGGCCCTCGTCGACGCGGCCGCTGATGATGTGGACGCGGGGGACGCCGGATTCGCAGGCGGAAACCGCGAAGCGCGCCTTCGAGAGCAGTTCCGCCGGCAGCTCGCCGGGATGCTGCGCGATGACCTGCTTGAGGTCGCTCACCGCGACCTGCCGGAGCATCTTGTCCTGCCGGGTGAGGCCTTCGCGCGAGGTGATGTAGATCAGCTTGGTCGCGCGGAGCTGCTCGGCCAGGGCGCAGGCGATGGCATCGGAGTTCACCCGGTACGTCTTGCCGTCGCCGTCGAACCCGAGCGGCGGCACGACGGGCACGATGCCCTGGGCGACCAGCGACTGGAGGAACTCGACGTCCACGCGCTCGACCTTGCCGGTGAACTGGTGGTCCACGCCGCCGATGATGCCCATCGGATGCGCGATCACCGCGTTGGTGGACACCGCGCGGAGGTCGTTCGCCGCCAGGCCCTCGAGGATCTCGTGCGTGAGCCGGTTGGCCGCGGTGAGCGCCAGCTTCAGCGTGGCCGCGTCGGTGATGCCGGCGCCGTCGAGGTTCGACGGCACCACGCCGGACTCGGCCCCGAGCGAGCGGATCTGCTCCGCCGCGCCGTGGACGAGCACGATCCGGATGCTCAGCGACCGCAGGACCGCGAGGTCCAGCAGCAGGTTGGGGAAGTTGTCGTCGGTGACGATCGCGCCGTCGACGGCGACGACGAACGTCTTCTCACGGAAACGCGGGATGTAGCGGAGGATCCCGCGGAGATCGGTTGGCTTCACTTCTGGATTTCTTTCGGCACGACGGGGCGAAGTGGTAAAGCCCGCCCGGCCCGTTGCAACACCGGACTTGCGCCGCGGCCCGGCCCGGTCATTTGGCGAACTCGACGCAACGGGTCTCGCGGACCACCGTGATGCGGATCTGGCCGGGATACAGCAGCTCCTCCTCGATCCGGCGCGCGAGCTGGCGGGCCATCAGGAGCGACCCGTTGTCATCGACCTGCTCGGGCCGCACGATGACCCGCAGCTCGCGTCCGGCCTGCACGGCGAAGGCCTTCTCGACCCCTTCGAAGCTCAGCGCGATCTGCTCCAGGTTCTCGAGGCGCTTGATGTAGGTCGTCATGCTCTCGCTGCGGGAGCCCGGCCGGGACGCGCTGATCGCGTCGGCCGCGGCGACGAGGATCCCGAGCAGGTTCTCGTGCGGGACCTCCTGGTGGTGGCTGGCCACGCCGTTGAGGATGTCCGGGGCCTCGCCGTGCCGCTTGAGGAAGTCCGAGCCGACGATGGCGTGCGGTCCCTCGATCTCGTGCGTCATCGCCTTGCCGATGTCGTGGAGCAGGCCGGCGCGCTTGGCGGCCTGGATGTCCGCGCCGAGCTCGGCGGCCATCAGGCCGCACAGGTGCGCCACCTCGACGGAATGCTCCAGCACGTTCTGCGAGTAGCTGTGGCGGAAGCGCAGCTTGCCGAGCGTCTTGGCGACCTCGGGATGCACCGGGGAGAGCCCGGAGCGGAACACCGCGTCCTCGCCGGTGCGGTGGATGAAGGAGTCCATCTCGGTCGTGACCGCGGCCACGACCTCCTCGATGCGGGTCGGATGGATCCGTCCGTCGAGGATCAGCCGTTCCATGGATTGCCGGGCGACCTCGCGGCGGACCGGGTCGAACCCGGACAACACGACGGCGTTCGGCGTGTCGTCCACGAGCACGGTGACGCCGGTCGCGGCCTCGAAGGCGCGGATGTTCCGGCCTTCGCGGCCGATGATGCGGCCCTTCATGTCGTCGCCGGTCAGCGCCACGGTGGCCGTGGTGGTCTCGAAGGTGTGGGTCGCCGCGTAGCGCTGGAGGGCCGTGGCGAGGATCCGGCGGGCCAGCTCCTCGGAGCGGTGGCGGGCGTCGTCGAGGATGTGCCGCGACAGGTCCGCCGCGTCCTTGGCCGATTCCCGCTCGACCTCCTTGAGCAGGAGCGTGCGTGCGGAACCGCTGTCGAGCCCCGAGACCTGCTCCAACCGGGACTTGCATTCGACCGACAGGCGGTGGAGCTCGGTGCGCTCCGAAGCGATACCGTCGCGGGCGGATTCCAGCAGCTCGGCGCGGAGCCGGAGGTCCTGCTCCTGCTGGGCGAAACGGTCGAGCTGGCGGTTGACCACGGCCTCACGCTCGGCGAGCCGGCGTTCGTCGTCGTCGAGTGCGGCGCGTTCACCGGCGAGGGCCTGCTCGGTCTCGGCGCGTCCGCGGGCGACCTGTTCCTGGGCGGCGACTTTGGCGGAGAGCAGGGCGGACTCCGTGTCCCGCCGCAGCTTTTCCTGGAGGTCGCGCTCCCGCGTGGCGGCCTCGGCACGGACGGCCCGTTCCCGCGAGAGGGAGAAGGCATAGGCCAAGCCGCCTCCGACCACCGTGCAAACGGCGGCGGTGACGATCTGTTCGGTCAGCATCGGTATCAAAGCGGCGCGGGACCGGCGAGGATCTGTCCCGTCGGCGTCCACACCCGGTGGAGTTTCACATCGTGCGGCTCCACCGGCACACGGGCCACGACCTGTCCGTCGAAGCCCACGCCGCAGGAGACCGCATCCGGGCCCAAAGCCAGCATCCGGTCATAGAAGCCCCTGCCCCGTCCGAGC
>CANGMH010000335.1 GCA_947454005.1 Verrucomicrobiota bacterium | reverse complement strand
GGGCTATTGGGTGGGCGAGCTCTTGGTCGACTCCACGTTGGTGGCCGACATGGTGGTCTTCTACCACTGGTGGGGGCGCGTGGACAACGAGTGGGAACGCAAGGCGATCAACCACCTCTTCGAGCGGCAACTCCCCGACGGCGGCTGGAACATCTATCCCAACGGCCCGGCCGAGGTGAACGCCACGGTCAAGGGCTACCTGGCCCTCAAGCTCGCCGGCGTGCCGGTGACGGACCCCCGGATGCTGAGCGCCCGCGCGATGGCCAACGCCCTGGGCGGCGTGCCGCGCATGAACACCTTCTCCAAGCTCTACCTCGCCCTCATCGGCCTGGTCGGCTGGGACCACGTGCCGACCGTGCCGTGCGAGGTGCTGCTCATCGGCAAATGGTTCCACGTGAACTTCTGGGACATGAGCAACTGGTCCCGCGCCATGCTCGTCCCGCTGGCGATCATCAACCACTTCCGTCCGACCCGCCCGCTCGCCAACGGTGTGAACCTCGACGAGCTCTACCCGAACGGGAAGCTCGAGCTGAACGACGCCCTGCGGCCGCGCTATTTCGACTTCAGCCTGCGCAACGCCTTCCTCTGGCTCGACCGGTTGCACAAGGTCGCCGAGTGGTTCGCCCGCCAGGCGCTGCATCCGTTCCGTAAGACCGCGCTGAGGCGCTGCGAGACGTGGATGATCGAGCGATTCGAGGGCAGCGACGGTCTCGCGGCCATCTTCCCGGCGATGCTCAACGCCCTCATCGCGCTCAAGGCGTTGGGGTATCCCGACGACCATCCGGAGGTCGTCCGCGCCCACCATGAGCTGACCAAGCTGGAGCACCACACCAAGGATTCGATGCGGATCGAGCCGTGCTTCTCGCCGGTGTGGGACACCGCCATCGTCCACATCTGCCTGCGCGAATCCGGCGTCCCCGCGTCGCATCCGCGCATGAAGCAATCCGCGTCCTGGCTCATGGACAAGGAGATCCGCTTCAAGGGAGACTGGATCCACAAGAATCCCGCCGACGTCGAGGCCAGCGGCTGGGTCTTCGAATACGCGAACAAGTGGAACCCCGACGTGGACGACACGGCGATGGTCCTGCTCGCGCTCCGCGCCACGCCCACCGACGACCGTCGCCGCCGCGATGAATGCCTCGCCCGGGCCATGCGCTGGATGCTGACCTTCCAGTGCAAGGACGGCGGTTGGGCAGCGTTCGACAAGGATTGCACCAAGAGCATCCTTGAGAAGGTCCCCTTCGCCGACCACAACGCGATGCTCGACCCGGAATGCGCGGACATCACGGCGCGCATCCTCGAGCTGATGGGCTACGAGGACTGGTCGCTCGACGACCCGCAGGTCAAGGCCGCCATCCGCTACGTCCAGAACCAGCAGGAACCCGACGGCTCTTGGTACGGCCGTTGGGGCGTGAACTACATCTATGGCACCTGGCAGGTGCTGCGCGGCATGCGTGCCCTCAAGCTCGACATGTCGCAGTCGTGGCTGGTCAAGGGACGCGATTGGCTCCGCTCGGTGCAGCTCCCCGACGGCGGCTGGGGCGAGCGTTGCAACACCTACGACGATCCCATCTTCAAGGGCAAGGGCCCGAGCACCCCGTCACAGACCGCCTGGGCCGTCATGGGCCTGTGCGCGATGGGCGACCCGGACGATGAATGGCTCCGTCGCGGCGTGGATCATCTGATCCGCACCCAGAACGAGGACGGCTCGTGGACCGAGGACGAGATCACCGGGACCGGGTTCCCGAAGGTGTTCTACCTGAAGTACGACATGTACCGGAACGCCTGGCCGCTGCTCGCGATGGCGACCTACCGGAAGCTCGTCCAAGGCCGTGAGGCCGGCGACGAGCGGGGATGAGGGTGCGGACCATCGGTTCCAAGAGTGGAGGACTCGCTCGTGAAGTTCTCTCTGTGGTGTCGCGCGGCTTCCTTGGTTATCGTCGGAGCGTGACCCGGTGCTTCCGCGGCTGGCTGCCGCTCTTCCTGATTGCCGGAGCCGCGCGCGCCGGACAGGTCGAGTTCCGCGCGCCGCGCGCCGTGTCCTACGAGATCGCGACGGCGCAGGCGGCCAAGGCGACGATCGGGCCGAAGTGGCTCGCGGCGACGCCGGTCGGGGGCGGAAAACCCGTGCGCATCGGCGATCGCGTCGTGCTCCGGCTAACCGACACGAACCAACTCGCTGCGCTGTGCGCTGCCCAAGGGTTGACGCCGACGGGGAGGTTCGACGACCGGACGTACCTGCTCCAGGCAGCCGATGCCGCCGCGGCCGTCCGCGCCTCGGAGGCGATGTCGCGTCTCCCGGGCGTCGAGGCGGCGGTGCCGGTGATGCAGCGTCGGGCGCGGAAACATTTCGCCTTCGCGCCGGCTTCGGACGATCCGCTCTTCGCGGAGCAGGCCTACCTCGATGCCGTGGTGTCGGACGGCACGGTGCCGTTGCCGACCGCGCCCGACGTCGCGGTGCGCGGTGCATGGGCCGTGACCCGGGGCAGGGGCGTCACCGTGGCGGTGGTGGACGACGGCATGGACCTCGACCATGCCGATCTCTCGCCCAACGGGGTCGGACCGCACAAGAACTTCGTGGATCCTGCCGGCACGGGGAACCATGGCGGGCCATTCCAATATCACGGCACCGCCGTCGCCGGCCTGGTCGCGGCCCGCGGCGGAAACCGCATCGGCCTCTCGGGAACGGCTCCGCTCGCAGGGCTGGCCAGCTGGGTCATCTTCGACACGTTGGACAACCTGCCGGACGAGGCCGGCATGGCGGCGATGTTCTCGCATGCGAACGACACGGTGGCGGTCCAGAACCACTCTTGGGGCAACTCGGATTTCGACGTGCTCGAGATGGGCCTGGCGGAGTCCCTCTCGGTGTCGAACGCGGTCACCGCGGGCCGCGGTGGTCTCGGCGTGGTCCTGGTCCGCTCCGCTGGCAACACGCGGGAACAGGACTACAACTTCCGCACCGGCGTCGGCGACGCGAACCAGGACGGATACGCCAACGATCCGCGCCAGATCGCGGTCAGCGCGGTGGGCGCCGGCGGGCGGGCCGCCAGCTACAGCACGCCCGGCGCCTGCGTGCTGGTGGCGGCGATGGGCGGTGATTCGCGCGACGGATCGCCCGGGCTGCTCACCACCGATCCGTCCGGCTCCAGCGGCATCAACCGTTCCTCGGGGGCCTCGGGCGATTACGCCACCGGCGCCTCCGCCTTGGTGGGGACCTCCGCGTCCGCGCCGCTGGTCTCCGGTATCGCCGCGCTGATGTTGTCGGCGAACCCGCGCCTCGGTTGGCGGGATGTGCAGCAGATCCTTGCGCTCTCGGCCCGCCACATCGATCTCGCGGATCCGGACCTCGGGACCAACGGCGCCGGGTTCCGCGTCAGCCACAACGTGGGCTTCGGCGTGCCCGACGCGGGAGCCGCGGTCCGCCTCGCGCTGACCTGGAGCAACCGTCCGCCGGCCGTGGAGCTGCGGTTCACCAACGCGTCGCCACACGCGATCCCGGACGACGGCCTGCGCGTCTTCGTGACCGGAACCGGTTTGCCGGCGTCGCTGTCGTCATTGCCCGCGAGCGGGTCGGTCGGGATCCATCCGGACATCCCGACCTCGAGCCTGCGGTTGGTGGACGTCGGTCAATCCACCAGCGCGCCCGGGATCGATGCCACCGGAGCCGGGATGCTGATGACCCGCAAGCCCGGCACGTTCGCCGAAAAGATCGGTTTCGCGGCCGGCGCTGGGGCGGCCTTCGCGGTCATCGTTAACAACGAAGGCACCGACCAACGGATCCTCATGACCGGCACGGGATTCGTCGCCATCCCGGCGGTGCTGCTCGGCCATGACGACGGCGAGGCTCTTCGCGCGCAGGTCGCGACCAATGCGTCCGTCCGGGTCTCGCTCGGCCTGGATCCCGCGCGCTTTTTGTTCCAGGTCGCGGAAGGGATGGTCGTGGAGCATGTCCAGGTCCGCCTCCATTGGCGGCACCCGCGCATTTCCGATCTGCGGGTCACGCTCCGGTCGCCCGCGGGCACGATCAGCATCCTCCATCGTCCCGGCGGAAGCCCTAGCGCGGCGCCGGATGGATGGACCTACTCGTCGGTGCGTCACCTGGGCGAAGCGGCCACCGGCACCTGGACCCTCGCGTTGACCGACGAGTCGGCCGGGATGACGGGCACCGTCGATTCGGTCGAACTGGTCCTTCACGGCGTGCCTATCACCGATTCCGACGCGGACGGGTTGGACGATGCCTGGGAGTTGGCGCGGTTCGGTTCATTGGCGATGGGCCCGCGCGATGATCCGGACCAGGATGGTCAGGACAACGCGGCCGAACAGTTGGCCGGAAGCGATCCGATGTCCTCCGGGACGTCGTTCCGGATCGACGCCTCCGCGCTGACGTCCGGACGGGTCCGCCTGAGCTGGCCGGCGACGACCTCCGCGAACTATGAGGTGCTACAACGCGGCTCGGTCGGAGGTCCGGATACCATCGTGGGGCAGGTGCCCGGTCGTTACCCGGAAGCCGGTCTGGTCGTGCCTTCCGATGCGGTCGGAACGTTCTTTCGCGTCCGGAGCAAGTGAGGTCTCGGTCCCCGGAGCAGTCATCGGCGCCATGTTCAAAACCGATCCGATGAGGCAAGGCCGATAAGCATGCCGCGCCGCGGTGGATCGGATCTCGCCGATCCCGCGGAGCACCGCGCTCAAGGCTGGTCCGCGGTGGGGATCTTGAAGAAGCACTGCCATCCGCCGTAGTCGGACCCGAGGCCGACCCGCTGGCCCTTGTACCATTCCACGTGTCCGTCCTCGAAGGTGAAGTTGCCGCCGTCCGGCGCGCCGCCGGCGATCCGGTGGACCGAGGTCGGCACCTTCTTGCCGTTGTAATCGGTCACCCAGGTCAGCTTTGAGCTGTAGAGATTGGTGGTCTTCGAGCCCACGGCTTGCAGG
>CANGMH010000334.1 GCA_947454005.1 Verrucomicrobiota bacterium | reverse complement strand
CCTACAACAACTCCACCTCCAGTCCCGGCTCTGCGGCCGAGGCGTTCCTGCTGCGGTTCCGCACCGCGCCGTTGAAACCGGTGCCGCTGCCCGGCGTGGTCAACGGCGCGGGCGTGCTCGCGCGCGGCCGGCAACTGATCGTGCTCGACCGCGTCACCGCCACCCAAGGGGCGCTGCATTTCTACGACGTCTCCGACCCCTCGCAGCCGACGGTCCAGTTCAGCGTCCCGGTGCCGGCCTTTCCCCGTGCCTTCACCTTGGTGCCGAATTATTCCTATCGGCGCCTGCCCGGTGCCCCGGTGGAGACCAGCGACCTGGTGGTGGCCGCCGGTGGGACGTTGGGTGGAGGCGGGCAATGGTTGCGCGTCTTCGCCTTGCCGCCCACCGGCGCACCGCAGACGTTGGTCGCGACCACGCTCTCCCCTTCGCCCGCGGCGGCGGTCACCAAGCTGCAGTGGTCCGCGCCGCTTCTCGGATACCTGGAAGCCGACGCGGACTCGACGTCCGTGGGCGTGCTGAACCTACAGCTGGCCATCATCGCCGACCAGCAGTCGACGGCGCAGTTCGCGGCGAACCCGGCGGGAGGCGCGTATGGGCGGGATGCCAACGGCGACGGCGATTTCGTGGATGAAGGGGATCAACTGCCCCTGCCCAACTCAGCCCTGCGCCGGTTGGGCGTGTTCAATGGCGGGAAGGTGGCGACCTATGAGCAGGACGGCGCGTTCCGTCAGCGTGACTTCGATCTCCAGTTCGGCGGGAACTTCTTGGGCTCCCTGGAGAGCATAACGGGATCGGCGAGCGCCAACCCTGAGGAGCCCGACCGATACCGGACGTTGGCGGTGGGCGGGCTGCCCCCCGCTTTGTCAGGCGCGGCGATGCTCGCGATCCGTCCCGAGGGCAAACGGCTGACACTGCTGTTCGGCCAGGAACTCGACACGCTGGGTGGCGTCGTCGTCGCGAACCTCGCGCTGGTCTCGCAGCTCGCCGGTCCGGACACGCCGCCTCGCCTGCTCGTGCTGGATGTCACCGACCCGTTGCAACCCCAGGTGGTAAACGAGATCCGCATCCCGGCCGCGCATGGCATCCCGCAGAGCATCCGCCGCCGTAGCGACGGGCTGCTGGTGCTCTCGACCACGAGCGACCTCCTGCTGCTCGACCCGCGCAAGCTCCGGCTGGTGCCGGACACGTTCGCCCAGCCGCATCCGGCGATCGTGGGGCTGTTGCCGGGGTTCGGCGGCGGGGCGATGCAATTCGTCGCGGAGGCGGATTCGCTCACGGCCCGGGCGCAGGGGGCGAACGCGTTCGTCGCGGGCAGCCCGTCGGTCGTGGACCTCCGGCTTTTCCGTCCCGGCAAGGTGGCAGCTCCAGGCCCGCAGGTCTCCGCGCTATCGGAAGACCTTCCCGCAGCCAACGTGTTCCCGGCCAATTGCGATTGGGACGAAGAATCCGGAGACGCGAACCGGACCTTTGAGAACTCCGATTTCAACAAAGGCGGCGTGCGTCGGCGGGACAACGACGTGGTCACCGTCGAACTCAGCCGTCTGCCCGCGTCGCTGGCGAGCCTGCATGGCGTGAAGGTGCGGTTGACCGCGGAGTTCGTCGGAACCGCACCGTCGAACGTCGGATTCCTGCGCTTCCTGTCCCCCGCCGGCCTCCCCGGTGCCTTCATGGTCACCAACGGAAACTCGCTGGTGATGGAAACCACCCTGCCCGCGCCGTTCCATCCATTGGACGGCGTGGTTTCGGGGAACCTGCGCTTGCCGCTTGAATGTTACGCTCCGGCTGAACATATCCGCGTGACCTACACGGTTTTCCGACCCGACGGAACCGTCTTCGGCGAGGATTCGGTCAGCTTCATCAGCGCGACGGTCGCGATCGATGAGATCTGGTCCGACCAGTTCCCCGGGGCGCATTCGAACGGGCTGGCGCGCCAGGGTAGCCAGAGCACCATCGGGCAGACGAGGTCGAACAACGGGACCGGCACCTACGGCGACGAGTCGTATCCTTTCATCCTGATGGGCAATCGCGCGGACGACCGGACCTATGTCCGCGCACATTTCGCCTGCGAGCCGGACATCCCGGCCGTCCGCCAGTCGCTTCGTTTCGCGCTGTATCGCGCCCGGGGACGCCAGCTTGTCGGCGAGTCGACCATCACCGGCGACCAGGCGGCCATCGTCGCGGTGGACGACCGGGGCCTCTTTGGTTCGGGTCCGACCATCTTTGCGGGCGATGAGAGGCTGTACCTCGAGCACTTCGTGGTGGCGGGCTTCGACGGGGACCATGATGGAGTGCTTGCGGCCGACGAGATGAACGCCGTCTTCGGACGTGCGAAGCTGTCGGACAACGGCGTCAAGTTCACGCGCCTCGACGCTTTCCCCGACATCGCGGAGGAGCACCTGAAAATCGTCAACCGCTTGGTCTATGACAACCAGATGCTCGTCGGCATCCTGACATTCCTGCCATCGGGTGCCTCGACCCTGGTGCAACTGCTCAGTCTGTTGGGGGGCGACGATGAGGTCTTCTCCGTCGGCGCGGTCCATCTCACCGCTTTCATGACCGGAGGAGCTCCTGCGGTGCTCTCGTTGGAGCCGGTCGGCACCCGCGATGTTCCGGACAACCTCACGAACACCGGCGGTGAAGGGCTCCAGAACCACAACGTCGGCGCGTTCGGCGCGGATGGGCGGCATCACACGTTCTTGTTCCGCTACGGGCCGGGCAGCAGCCTGCCGCGACGGATCCTGCGGTCGGCTGGCTTCGCCGTCGCGCTCCGGCGCATCTTGGGCCACGACGAGTTCTTGAAGCAGGACCCGTTCTTGGTGAAGGCCCGGCAGGCGCTTGTGGCCTCCCGCGGAGCGCCGACGACGGTGACCGTGGCCGTCACGCCACAGAACAGCGGACAGCTTTTCGGCTCGTTCATTCCCGGCGGCAACGGCAACCAGGACTGCTCGAAATTCTTGGACGCGGGGAAAAAGCTGTTGGCGTCCTACGCAACGATGATGAGCGGACAAGTGTTCGACGGGGCGGCGGCGGGCGCCGAACGCCTGCGGGACCTCGTGGATGCATTTTCCGGGTGCGGGCCGGACGAGATCGACCTCGCCATCGGCATCGGCGGCTTCTCTTTGCAGCATCTGACGGTCACCTGCGAGGTGGCCTCCACCGCTCCGGATTACCAGCCCGGGACGACGCCGTTCCGGGCGACCCGACTCAACGTCTCGTCGCTTCTCCGCGACGTCTACGACTGGGACATGGGCATCAACCCGTTCGCCGCGCAGCGCAGCGCGGGCAACGGCACGCTCGGCAACGGTGGCCGCATCTTCAGCTACGAAGTGCCCCTGGACGGCGACGTGGAAGGGTTCGAGGTGGAACTGCGATGAACGAACGGCTCCAGCGTTGGGTGTCTGGTGGTCTCGGCCGGGCCGCTGCGCTGGCCCTCCTGTTGTTGTTGGTCCTTCCCTTGCCGTGCCGGGCCGCCGCCCCGCTCACCACGCTCGAGTACCGGATCACCGGCTCCACTTTGGCGGTCTCCCCGGCGGTGCTGTCGGTGCCCAAGGGCATCGCCGGCTCGGTCTCGGTCGAGGTGTCGGCGGATCCCGCGCTCACGCAGGGGGCGTTCGTCTCGGCCACGTTGCGCGGGCCGTCGTTCGAGGCGAGGGAACTCTTCGCGGCACCGGGCCAGGCGCTGGTGCTGCCGCCTCTCAGCGTCGTGGGCGACTACCAGCTCGACAACATCCGCCTCGCCCGGACAGCCGCCGGCTCGACGGTCACGTTGCTCGAAGGCTCGCCGTCATCGGTGCCGGTGCATGTGTTCGACGAGGTGCTGGTCAGCAAGGTCACGTCCCGCCCGCTCTCGACGGACGAGATCAAGGAGAAGGGCATCTTCATCGATGAGAAGAATTTCCGGGTGACCGAGTTCGAGGTCGGCTTCGTGCTCGACGGCAAGACGATCCCGGTGCGTCTGCCGGTCGTCGCGCCGAGGGCCGACCAGTCCACCGAGATCATCCCCGCCGCGGAGTTGGAGGCGCGATTGGCCGCGGCGAACCAGGCGAACCAGGAACAGCTCGCGAAGCTCGAGCTGCCGGCGGCGGTCAAGCTGGCGTCCATCGAGCTGCAACCGGTCAATTTCCAGTTCACCGAGGAGTCCGAGCAGGACCTCGACCTGCGCATCCCCCCGATCCCGGCGCTGCTGGTCATCCCGGGCAACATCGGGTTCCTGCACCAGTTCTTCTCGGTGCAGGTGTTCACCGAGAACGCGGCGCCCGCCGGCTCCGGGCTCAGCGTCCTCAACGTGCGCGCGGAGCTCGTGCTGCCGCCGGGACCCGATGGCATCCCCGCCTCCAGTTTCGCGGTGCCGGGCGACGATCCGCTGCGCTTCGCCCGCGTCGGCCCGAGCCAGGAGATCCGGACGAACCAACCTGTCGTGCGCCCCGGCGCGGACGGCAGGATCGGCACGCCGGACGATATCGGTCGCCTGCTCCCCGGCGAAGGAGGGCAAGCGGAGTTCCTCGTCGAAGGATTGCAGGAAGGTCTGCACGTCATGGACCTCAAGCTGACGGCGGATCTCGAGGGTCTGGCCGCCGGGATCGTGAAGATCACCGGCAAGGCGGCCGGCTCGGTGCTGGTGAGGAACCCTAAGTTCTCCCTCGCCTTCACCCATCCGCGCACGGTGCGACGTCAGGAGCCCTACGACGCGAGCATCACCATCCTGAACACGGGGAGCGGGACGGCGAACTTCGTGCGGGTGACTTTGCCCGCCGCCGCCTTGAGCGGCGCGGCGTTGGAAAGCGACGCGACCGTGGAACTGGGCGACATCCTGCCGGGCCGGTCGGCGACCGCGCGCTGGAAACTCCGGGCGCAGCGCACGGGGCAGGTGACCTTCTCCAACCTCACTTTCGGCGAGGACGCCACCGCCGGCCGTTTCAATCTGACCATGGGGGTG
>CANGMH010000333.1 GCA_947454005.1 Verrucomicrobiota bacterium | reverse complement strand
GGGCAACGAGCTCCGCCGCGAAGCCGTCCAGGAGCTGGTCGATGCCGCCGCCAAGAAGACCGCGACCGACAAGGCCGCCGCCATCACCGGATTCCGCTCCGCGCTGGGATATTCCCGCGAAGCCGACCAGGTCGACGACATCGCCAAACGATTGACCGACCTCGGCGAGAAGGTGGACCTCCAGGCGGCCTTCGGTTGGGTGACGCGATGGAAGCTCATCGGACCTTTCGACAACACCGGCGGCGCCGGCTTCGAGAAGGCGTTCCCGCCCGAACGATCCGTCGACCTCGCGGCGGAGACCGACGGCAAGACCGCCAAGGTCCGCTGGGTCGACTTCGTCACCAAGAGCGACTACGGCTTCGTCGATTTCAACCAGCCGTTCAAGGAGCTCAAGGAGGTCACCGGCTACGCCTACGCGGAGTTCTGGTCCGACAAGGCCCGCACCGCGCAGGTCCGCATCGGCACCGACAACGGCTGGAAGCTCTGGGTGAACGGCAGGTTCCTGTTCGGCCGCGACGAGTACCACCGGAACACCGAGGTCGACCAATACCGCGTGCCCGTGGAGCTCAAGGCGGGCTCCAACACCTTCCTCGTGAAATGCACCCAGAACGAGCAGGTCGAGGACTGGACCAAGACCTGGCAGTTCCAGCTCCGTGTCACCGACGACCTGGGCACGCCGATCGTGTCGACCAAGTGAACCGCGCCGGCAACCCGTCTCCAAAGACACCATGAAACTCCCTTCCCTCGGCCTCGCCTGCCTGCTCGTGCTCTCCGCCCGAGCCGACGACTGGACCCAGTTCCGCGGCCCGGCCGGCAACGGCGTCGCCACCGGCCCCAAGCTGCCCACCAAGCTCGACACCCGATCCGTCACCTGGGCGGTCGACCTTCCCGGGCGCGGGCTGTCGTCGCCGGTGATCATCGGCGAACGGGTGTTCGTGACCGCCAGCAGCGGCGCCCGGCAGGACCGGTTGCACGTGCTGTGCTTCAACCTCGCCGACGGCTCGCTCCGCTGGGAACGGCAGTTCTGGGCGACCGGGCGGACCATGACCCACGAGAAGATCAGCGCCGCCACGCCGAGCCCCGCGAGCGACGGCCGCCGGATCTTCGCCATCTTCTCCTCCAACGACTGCGCCGCCCTCGACCTAGACGGCGACCTGCTCTGGTACCGCGGCCTCGGACGCGATTATCCCAACGCCAGCAACTCGCTCGGCATGTCGTCGTCGCTGGTCGTCGCCGACGGCGTGCTGGTGGCGCAGGTCGAGAACGACAGCGAATCGTTCACCGCCGGCCTCGACGCCGCGACCGGCCTCAACCGCTGGAAGATCGACCGCCCGAAGAAAGCGAACTGGACCTCGCCCTCCCTGCTGAAGGGCGCCGACGGCCGGACGCTGGTGGCGCTCCAGTCCTCGAAGGGCGTCGCCGTGGTCGAACCCGCGACCGGCAAGACGGTGTGGAGCTACGACGACGGGGCCTCGACCGTGCCGTCCACGACCGTGAGCGACGGCAAGCTCTACGTGCCCTCGCAAGGCTTGACCGTGCTCGAGCCCGCCGCGCCCGGACAGCCGCCCAAGCAGCTCTGGCGCTCGTCGCAGATGCGTCCGGGCACATCGAGCCCGCTGGTGCTCGGCGACCGGGTCTTCACGATGAACGACGGCGGCATCCTCAGCTGCGCCGACGCGGCCGACGGCAAGCGGCTCTGGCAGCTCCGGCTGAAAGGACCGTTCAGCGCGACGCCGGTCTCGGCCGGGGGGTTCCTCTATTGCGTGAACGAGAAAGGCCTCGTGCAGGTCGTCGACCCGTCCAAACCGGACGGCGTGGTCGTCAGCGAACTGGACCTCGCCCAAGCGGTGATCGGGACGCCGTCCATCGCCGCCGGATCGCTGTTCGTCCGCAGCGACGGCAAGCTCTGGCGCATCGGCCGCGACAGCGCGCTGTGAGACGGGGGCGCCGCCCTGTCATGGCCCGATCGGCGCGGTGACGACCACGGGGGCCACGGATCCGTCCCCCTCGAGACCGGGTCGAAAGCCGGCGTCCATGGACCAGCCGGCCTCCCTTCCCTTCGTCGCATCCCCTGGGAGGCTTGGCTGGAAAGGGATCCCATCATCCCGTGAAGAGACCGGCCGGCCGCGACGTCTGCCACGAGGTGCGCGGTGTCCTGCCTCTTGTGGCCGGCGCCGGCCCTCGCTAACCATGGCCGCCGATGCGTTCCTCCTACGCCGCGCCGCGCCGGGACCCTTCCCGGCGCCGCTCGCACCGGCTGCCCGCCACGCTGTCGGGCGACGATTGCCCACCGCCGGCGGCCCGTTCATCCGTCCGCAACCCGTCCCTCCCCACCGCTTGACCGGTCCTGCCGACAGCTCGCGCCAGCGCGTGACGGTGGACGGGAAGTTCTTCCGCCTCGGCGCGGAGAAGTTCTTCCCGAAGGGCGTCACCTACGGTCCGTTCGCGCCGGACGCGTCCGGCGACCACTTCGCGTCGCCGGAGCGGACGGAGCGCGACTTCGCCTTGGTGAAAGAGCTCGGGGCGAACCTGCTCCGCGTCTACCACGTGCCGCCCCGATGGTTCCTCGCGCTCGCCCAGGCGCACGGGCTGAAGCTCTTGGTCGACGTGCCCTGGAACAAGCACCTTTGCTTCCTCGACGACGACCGCTCGCGACAGGAGGCCCGCGGCGCCGTGCGCGCGGCCGCCGAGGCCTGCGCGCGGCATCCGGCGGTGTTCGCGCTGTCTCTGGTGAACGAGATCCCCGCCGACATCGTGCGCTGGAGCGGCGACGCGGCGGTGTGCGGGTTCATCGACGAACTCGTGGCGGTCGCGAAACAGGAGGACGCCGACCTGCTCTGCACCTTCGGCAACTTCCCGCCGACCGAGTTCCTGCGGCCGCGGAACGTCGATTTCTTCTGCTGGAACGTCTACCTGCACCAACCGCGCCCGTTCGAGAACTATCTCGCCCGGCTGCAGATGCTGGCCGACACCAAGCCGATGATGCTCGGCGAGTTCGGCATCGACACCCTGCGCGAGGGCGACGAGCGGCAGGCCGAGATCCTCGGCTGGAAGATCGAGTCCGCCTTCCGCGCAGGCTGCGCCGGGACGGTCGTCTACGCCTTCACCGACGACTGGTTCAAGGACGGCAGGCAGGTCGAGGACTGGCGGTTCGGCCTCACCGATGCCGACCGGGTGCCGAAGCCGGCGTTCGCCATGGTGAAGCGCCGGTTCGGGACGGCGCCCTATTTCCCGCTTCCGCAGACGCCCAGGGTCTCGGTGGTGGTCGCCAGCTACAACGGCGCCGCCACGCTCAAGGCCTGCCTCCAATCGCTCGGACGGCTGAACTACCCGAACTACGAGGTCATCCTCGTCGACGACGGTTCGACCGACACGACGCCGGCGATCGCGGTCCAGTTCCCCGAGGTGCGGTCGCTGCGGCACGAGCGCAACCTGGGGCTGTCGGTCGCCCGCAACACCGGCATCGAGGCCGCCACCGGCGATATCATCGCCTTCACCGACAGCGATTGCCGGGCGGACGAGGATTGGCTGCATTTCCTCATCGGCGACCTGCTGAACTCGCGGTTCGCCGGCATCGGCGGTCACAATTTCCTGCCGCCCGAGGATTCGCCCGTCGCCTCGACCGTGATGGTCTCGCCGGGCGGCCCCGCCCACGTGATGCTCACCGACCGCCTCGCGGAGCACATCCCGGGCTGCAACATGGCCTTCTACAAGTGGGCGCTGCAGGAGATCGGCGGCTTCGACCCGATCTTCTGGAAAGCCGGCGACGACGTGGACATCTGCTGGCGGCTCCAGCAGCGCGGCTACCGGATCGGCTTCAGCCCGGGAGGCTTCGTCTGGCACTACCGGCGCAACACGGTCCGAGCCTACCTCAAGCAGCAGGCGGGCTACGGCGAGGCCGAGGCCGTCCTGGAACGGCGGCATCCGGAGAACTTCAACCGGTTCGGCGCGTCCCGCTGGGCCGGCCGCATCTACACCCCGGCCAAGATCGGCGTGGAGACGCGCGCGCCGATCATCTACCACGGCCTGTTCGGCAGCGGCTTCTTCCAGAGCATCTACGCGCCGACGCCCAACCTCCTGCTCGTCGTCGCCACCAGCCTCGAATATCACACGCTCGTCTCCCTGCCGCTGCTCGTGCTCGGCACCGTGGTGCCGCAGCTGGAGCCGATCGGCATCGCCAGCGTGCTGACCAGCGTCGCGCTCTGCTGCGTCGCCGGCGCGCAGGCCGACCTGGGGAAGGACAAGCTCCGATGGTGGTCGCGACCGCTCGTGGCGCTGCTCTTCTTCCTCCAGCCGATCGTGCGCGGATGGGCCCGCCAACGCGCGAACCTTCAGGGCCAGCAGACGCCGCTCAGCGCGCGGGAGAACCTCGAGTCGCTCAGCCTCGAATCGGACGACGGCCGCCTCGACCAGGTGCTCTACTGGGCGGAGCGCGGCGGAGCGGACCGCCTCGGCTTCATCGCCCGCATCATCCAGCGCCTCGACGAGCGCGGTTGGCAGAACAAGCCCGACACCGGCTGGAGCAACCACGACATCGAGGTCTACGGTTCGCGTTGGGCGCAGTTGAGGTTCACCACCGCCGCGGAGTTCCACCGGGGCGGACGCGAACTCATCCGCTGCCGCCTGGAGAGCTCCTGGACGTTCGTGTCGCGGGTCACCTTCTGGTCGGTCGTCGGTGCCGGGATCCTCGTCATCGCCGCCGTCGGTCACTGGTGGGCCTGGCTCAACCTGCTGTCCCTCATCCCGCTGGCGCACCTGCTCAACGCCTCCAAGCGCGACCTCCAGCGCGTCTTCGCCGCCTTCCTCGACGAACGCGCCAAGGAGTCCGGCCTCGTCAAGATCCGGGCGGACCGCCGCGCCTGAGCCCCGCGGACGCGGTCCTCCGCATCCGTTCCCCGCGCTTGCCCGCGCCCGTTTACCGGCCAACCTCGCGCCATGCCGAAGCTGCTCTGGCTGGTG
>CANGMH010000332.1 GCA_947454005.1 Verrucomicrobiota bacterium | reverse complement strand
GACGATTTGCCCGGCGCTGAAATCATACCGCACCGGCGCCGACGCCGTCGGTTCGCCGGCCCGACGGATCCCGCACTTGGTCGCGACCACGACGCGGTCGCGCAGACCGGGCGCCTCGCGCAGCGCCTCGCCGAAGATCCGCTCGCAACGACCGCCTCCATAGATGTCCGCCAGGTCGAAGAGCGTGTAGCCCGCCTCCGCGGCCGCATGGACCGCGCGCTTGCCCGGGCCGCTGTCGGGCTCCGGTGGCCGGCCTTCCGAGCCGGCGAGACGCCAGCATCCATACGCCAAGCGGGAGGATTCCAATGAACTGAGGCCGATGCGGAACGTTTCCATGCCGACATCATGCCGGATCCGCCCCGGGACGTCAGCCGGAACTCTCCTCGACGCTGTCCATCGACCGGACGGACGACCGGGCCGGGCGGAAGCCGCCCCAAAGCCGCCCCGGGAGAAGGAGCGAGCACTTGCCTCCGACCGGACCGTTCGCGAGCCTGACGCGATGCGCATCGCCTTCAAGGAATGGGCCGTCGTCGTGGACGCCCTCGGGCGCGGGGAGCAGCTGCTCATCCTGCGCAAAGGCGGCATCGCGGAAGGACGCGACGGCTTCCAGGTCGGGCACGAGCGGTTCCTGCTCTTCCCGACCCTGTTCCATCAACAGCGCGAGAACATCGTCCCGTCGGCCCAGGCCCGGTACGACGCCATCGCCCCGACGTTGCCCGGACCGGAGACGCTGCGGCTGGAGTCCTTCGCGGAGGTGGTCGCCGCTCGGAAGATCGGGTCGCTCGCCGAAGCGGAGCGCCTGCGCAGCCAGCATATCTGGCGCGACGAGGTGGTCGCGGAACGGTTCGATTGGGGCAAGGAACAGGCGATCCACGCGCTCGCGCTACGCGTCTGGCGGCTGCCGCGGCGCATCCAGCTGCCGATGCTCCCGAGCTACGGCGGGTGCAGGTCCTGGATCGAGGTCGCGGAGGACATCCCGACCGAGGGCTCGGTCCCGGTCCTGGACGACGACGCCTTCGCCGCGATGCTCGCCGCCTTCGTCGCGGCGACGGGAGGTGCCCGATGAAGCATCCGCCGCTCGTCCTCGCGTCCGAGTCGCCGCGCCGCGTCTCGCTGTTGCGCGAGATCGTCCCGGAGTTCGCCGTGACGCCCAGCCACGCGACCGAGCTCCACGACATCAGCATCGGCGCCCGTCGCCTGTGCGAGGTGAACGCCCAGCGCAAGGCCTTCAGCGTCGCGGAACGGTACCCGGACCACCTGGTGCTGGGCGCGGACACCTTGGTGTTCCTCGACAACGAACCGCTCGGCAAACCTGCCGACCTCGCCGGGGCGCGCGCGATGTTGGGACGGCTCGCCGGCCGGGTCCACGAGGTCATCACCGGCGTGTGCCTCGTGCACCAGCGGACCGCCCGTGCGCGGCTTTTGTCGGAGACGACCCGCGTGAGGTTCCTCCCTCTCACCGCCGCGGACATCGAGGACTACCTCGCCAAGGTCCACGTGCTCGACAAGGCAGGATCCTACGCGTTGCAGGAGCACGGCCATCTCATCGTCGCCTCGGTCGAGGGCTCGCACAGCAACGTCGTCGGCCTGCCGGTCGAGGCCGTGCGCGCGGCGCTGGCGGCGTGGTGAGCCTCACTTCGCCCGCTGCCTCGCCAGCACCGCCCCGCCGGTGACGCCGGCGAGGTCGCCGAGCTTGCTGGCCACGATCTCGATGCCTTTGGTCGTGCCGGGCATGGCGTAGTCGAGCGCCGTCTCGACGATGATCGACATCATCTCGTCCTCGAGCGCGTCGACGACGCCGCCGCCGAGCACGACGACCTCGGGGTTGAAGATGTTGATGAGGTTCGCGACGGCGATGCCGGTGTACTCGGCGGCGCTCTCCACGACCTTCTCGACGAGCTTGTCGCCCTTGCGCAGGGCCTTGCGGAGGTCGCCGCTCTTCATGTCGGCGAGGTCGGCGCCGAGCATCTCGGTGAGCACGGTCTTGCCGCCGTCCTTCACCGCCTTCTGGATCTCGCGGAACAGCGCCGTGCGGCTGGCGAGCGCCTCGAAGCAGCCGTTGTTGCCGCAGCCGCACTTCGGTCCGCCGACCTGGATGACCATGTGGCCGACCTCGCCCGCGGTCTTGTTGAAGCCGCTGTACAGCTTGCCGTCGAGGATCAGCCCGCCGCCGACGCCGGTGCCGAGGAAGATCCCGATCAGGCTCTTGGCCCTGCCCTTCAGCTCCACCTCGTGGACGCCGAGGGTGCAGATGTTGCAGTCGTTCTCCACGAAGACCGGGATCTCGAGCTCCTTCTCGAGCGCCTTCTTCAGCGGCGCGTCCTTCCAACGGAGGTTGGGGGCGAAGATGACCTCGCCGGAATCGGGGTCCACCGCGCCCGGTGCGCCGATGCCGATGGCGCGGACCTGCTTGAGGCCGAGGTCAGCCTCGTCGGCCGCGTCGCGCACGCAGCGCGCGATGCGCGAGACCACCGCGTCGAAGCCGCGCTCGGACTTGGTGCTGAGCTTGGCCGTCTGCAGGAGCTTCAGCTGCGGGCTGAAGATGCCCGCGAGGATCTTGGTGCCGCCGAGATCGACGCCGACGAGGAGCTCCTGTTTCGTGGGTTCTGGCATGGTCGCGGGAGGGGTGCGGACGGCTAGTTGCCCGAAGACTTGACGGCGGGCAACAGCGATTTGGGCACGACCGCCCCGATGCCGTCGTAGCCGGTGTAGAGCGGGAGCGCGATTCCGCCGACCCGCTGGGGCAACGGTTGGTCGTCGGCGGGCCCCTTGTTGCCCAACCGGCGGGTCAGCCCCTTCCGCGTCTCGGCCACGATCGTCCCGTAGGAGTTGCTGGTGAACGATGCCTCGCTCACACAGAGCGTCGCCGAGGCGTCGGTGATCCGGAACATCGGGTCCTGCTTCCAACCCCCGGTGGCGTAGACGAGGCCGCCGAGCAGCTCGGTCTTCCCGCCGTTGACCGTCTCCACGACCGTGCCGGGCAGCTCGGTCTTGAGACCGAAGATCCACAGCTGGCCGCCGTCGTTGAAGATCTTGGTGCCGTTGACCGCGACGGACAACTGGCGGGCCCAAAGTTTCCGGCCGGCCGGGACGGTCCACGGCGCGGCGCTCGCGACGTCCTCGAGGAAGACATCCCCTTTCCCCGTCCAGGACAAGCTGGCCCCGAGGCAGCTGCTCAGCACGAGCCGCCGGGCCGAGGCCTGCTCGATGAACAGCCGCGGCGCCTGCTCGATGGACAACCGCTCGACGACCACGACCGGCGCCGCGCCTTCGACCAGCTTGAACGCGGGCAGGCCGCCCGGCACGTCGATCGAAAGACGGGCCTCGCAGCCGATCAGGCGACGCACGTTCTTCCGGAGCTCGACCGTGCGCCGGATGTTCCATGTGCCGTTCGGCAGGTAGACCGTGGTGGCGCCAGAATCGATCGCCGCCTGGATCGCCGCGGAATCATCGCGTCCGTCGTCGGCCTTGCCGCCGTTCGCGAGCGGTCCCGCCCAAGCGGCGAGAGGGTCCCACGGGACCGCGGGCGTCTCCTCGATGGGCAGGTAGAGGGCGTACTGGGGCGCCGGGAAGATGTTGAAGATCGGGTGGGAGACGAACTCCCGGACCTCGGGGCCCGAGACGTTGTCGCCGCTGCCCGCGCGGTTCTCGATGGCGTTCGTGTAGCCCGGCGTCGAGATCTGGCGCGCGAACATCAGGCCTTTGTTCTGGATCGCGGATGGAGGCCGCTTCGCGGGCAGTCCTTGGAACGTGGAATCGAGCAGCGTGACGAACCCTGTCGGATCGGTGTTCTGGATGGCCGGGACCTTGTTGGTGCTCGTCAAACGGCGGAGGTTCACGACCTGCCCGCGGTTGCGGATCCCGGCGACGACCTGGTCCGTCAGCTCGATGTCCTCCAAGCTGACCGAGTGGAGGGAATTGGCCAGCTGGATGCCCACGTCGAAACCCTGGATCCGCACGCGCTGGATCCAGCAGGGCCCGATGCGCTCGATCTGCGACAGGTCCAGGCCGACCGGACCGCCCTTGCCGCCGGCGATGATGTCCACATCGCGGACGCAGCCCTGCTGGTTGGCCGCGAACTGCAGGCCGATCGCACCGGGGTTCCCGGCACCGGTGTTCAGCGTGAGGTTCCGCACCGCGTTGCGCAGATGGTCGTCGCCCTCGTCGCCGGTCCAGACCAGCGCCCGCGGACGCCCGGAATTGCCGAAAGCCGGGGCGTGGTCCACCAACCGGATCACCGTGCCTCCGCGGCTCTGGCCTTGGAGGATGGTCGCCCGCTGGGCCTGCTCGCTGTCATTATGGCCGGCCCAGCGGAGCGAGGCGGAGACGAGGTAGGTGCCGTCCGGGAGATAGACGATATTGTCCGAGGCCGGATGGTCGAGCAGCGCCTGCTGGATGGCATCGGTGTCGTCGGTCTTGCCGTCGCCCTTGGCAAAGTACGGGGCCTTGCTGACGTCCACCACGCCCGCGTCCGGCGGGAAGACGACGTCCTCCGCGCAGATGGCGGACACGGCGGACAAGAGCAGAGCAAAGCAGGTCAGGCGGCGCATCACGGGCAGCAGGATCGAAGACGCGCGGACGATACGCCGCGAAGGCGGCGAAGCGAGCGTTTTGCCGACTCCGGTCGGATCCGGAAGGCAGGGAAGTCCGGACCCGAGAGATCCTCGACAAGGCCCGGATCAGCGACCCTACGATGCGCCGGCCGAAAGGTTCCGGCGACACGCCCCCCTCGGCCCTCGCTACCTCAGCGCTTCCACCTGCGCCAAGCGGCGAAGGCGAGCAGGCCGGCGCCGAAGGCGGCGGCGATCTCCGCCGGTTCGGGGACGGCGGCGAGGCCGTTGTCGCCGGAGAGGGTGAGGGACCAGGACTGGAGGCGCATGGTGCCGCCGGCTTCCAGATCGGCGATGCTGAGCCGCCACGCGCCGTTGCCCGTGCCGCCGTTGAAGACCCCGAGCTGGAGCGG
>CANGMH010000331.1 GCA_947454005.1 Verrucomicrobiota bacterium | reverse complement strand
GCTCGCGGACGCCGATGCGCACGTGCGCGGGAACGCGGCGCGCGTGCTCGGCGATGCCGGCTACGCCAAGGCCTATGACGTGCTCGTCAAGGGGACGACCGATGGCGATGCCCATGCCCGCGCGCTGGCGACCATCGCCCTCGGCAAGCTCGGCAAACGCGAGGCGGTGCCGGCGTTGTTCGCCTCGCTCAAAGCGAACGCCGACCGCGATCCGCATCTCCGCCATGCGGCGGTGACGGCGCTCGTCGCGGTGGACGACTTCGATGCGCTCCAAGCCGCGATCAAGGACCCGGATGCATCGGTCCGGATGGGCGTGCTGCTGGCGATGCGCCGGCTCCAGCGCAACGAGATCGGCGCGTTCTTGGCGGATGCCGACGACAAGATCGTGGTCGAGGCGGCGCGTGCCATCAACGACGAGCCGATCGCCGGTGCGATGGACCTGCTGGCGGCCCGGATCGAAGGCCCTGGCCTGGCCGGCAAGCCTTTGGCGCAGAGCGTGCCGTTCCTGCGCCGCGCGGTGAACGCCAACTACCGCCACGGGACGCAGCAGACCGCGGCCCGGCTGGCGAAGATCGCCACGGATGCCGTGTTCCCGGACGACGTGCGGGCCGAGGCGTTGGATGCGCTCGCGGATTGGCCTAAGAACTCCGGACGCGACCGCATCACCGGGCTCTGGCGCCCGACCGCGTTCGCCCGCGACGCGAAGATCCCCGGTGCCGCCGCGCGTCCGGTGGTCGACGCGCTCCTCGCCGATGCTCCCGAGAAGGTCCGGACCGCCGCCGCGCGCGCCGCGGGTGAGTTGAAGATCGCGTCCGCGTCCGGTTCCCTCGCCAAGCTGGTCACCCAAAAGATCGGGAACGCCGCGTCGCGTGTCGCCGCGTTGACCGCGCTTTCCCGGTTGCAGACGTCCGATTATCCGGCCGCCTTGGAGGCAGCCCAGAAGGATCCCGAGGAAGCGGTCCGCAAAGCCGCGCTCAAACTGAGCGTGGATGCCCCGCCGGCGGTCGCCTCGGGCGCCGCGGCCTTGCCTTCGACGGGTTCCGGCCCGCTCGGGAAACTGATCGACGTCATCGCCAACGGTTCCCTGGCCGAGAAGCAGAACGCCTACGCCGCCTTGGCGAAGCTCCCCGGCGCCCAAGCCGACGAGTTCATCCGCCAGCGCATGGCCGATCTGGCAGCCGGTAAGATCCCGGCGGCTCTCCAACTCGACGTGCTGGACGCGGCCGCGGCCCGTCCGGCGCTCAAGACGGCGGTCGCCGGCTGGGAGGCCGCATTGCCCAAAGCCGGTGAGTTCGACGTGAACCCGTGGAAGGTCTGTCTCACCGGTGGCAACGCGGAGGAAGGCAAGAAGGTGTTCCTGGAGAAGGCCGAGGTCAGCTGCGTCCGGTGCCACAAGATCAACGCCGAGGGCGGCGAGGTCGGTCCCGAGCTCACCGGTCTCGGCGAGAAGAAGGGCCGCGAATACGTTCTGCAATCGATCCTCTATCCGAACGCGTCCATCGCCCAAGGCTTCGAGAGCGTCCTGGTCACGCTGAAAAACGGGACGACCTACGCCGGGGTCATCAAATCGGAGACCGATGCCGAGCTGGAGATCAATTCTCCCGAGGACGGCCTGCTCAAGTTGAAGAAGGCGGAGATCACCGCCCGGGAGAAGGGTCTGAGCGGCATGCCGGACGGATTCGGAGGCGTGCTCACCAAGCAGGAGATCCGCAACTTGATCGAGTTCATCGCGTCCTCGAAGTAGGTCGTGCGCCCGGTACCGGGCGACGCTCGCCGAAGACGCCCGGAGGGAAGGCTGGTCCGGCCTCACCGGAATTCGTTGAAAACCGTGGTCCGGCGGGCTCGGGCTCGTCCGGGCTCTTGACAGCCAGCGTTCGAGTGTGTAAATACAAAGTAGTTACACCGCATTGGCGATCGCTTTACGAACGGCTCCCCACATGGAGTTCGACTGGAACAACCCGCCATTCGCGTTGGATGGATCTTTGAAGGTCCGGGACATCGAGGAATCCTTCGAGGACCCCTTCGCGGTGAGGCTTTTGCCCGATTCGCCGCGGTTCGGGGTGCAGGCCCGGTACTTCAGCTTGGGCAAGTCGGCATCGGGTGTCGGGGTGTTCTGCGTGTACCGGACGAACGGGCGGGTGATCCGGGTGATCTGCGCACGGGGCTTCACGGAGGCGGAAGAGTTCTTCTACCAACGGAAGGTCAAGCAGACGATGGAGGTCTAAGGATCATGGCACTGAACGTGGTTAGTGCTTGGGAAGAGGTCCCGTTGTTCGACAGCGAGCAGGCGGAGGCGGCGTTCTGGGCGGACAGCCAGGTCGATCTTCGGCTCATGGAAGGAGCGACGGCGGCGGGTGCGGAGCTCTCGGAATCGGTGAGCATCACCCTCCGGATGGATCCGCGGATGCTGGGCAGGATCAAGCGGGTCGCCCGGGAGCGCTACCTGAACTACCAGAGCATGATCAAGCAGTGGCTGAGCGAACGGATGGAAAAGGAATTGAAGGATCGTTGACGGATGAGGAAGGCTGGTCGGACACCTTAGGGCGGACATGAAATCTTCCGGTCATAATCAGGGCGGCGCGAGCCGGCCCGCTGCGTCGGTCCGCCGCGCGGTCGCGTTCACGCTCATCGAGCTGTTGACGGTGATCGCCATCATCTCCGTCCTGGCCGGATTGCTCGTGGGCCTCGCCCCGATCGCCACCACGCGGATCCGCGAAGCCCGGCTCAAGGGCGAGCTCAACGACCTCGTCACCGCCATCGAGACCTACAAGGCCAAATACGGCGTCTATCCGCCGGACAGCTACAACGCGGACAAGAACGAGGTCGATGCGGTGGTCAACCCGTTGTATTACGAGCTGACCGGTCTGGTCGTCGTGAACAACGGCGACACCGGTTATTTCGAGACGGTCGATGACGCGACGCGTTTCCTTCCTGCGACCGCCCAGCAGTATTTCCATCGCGACGGCTTCCTGAACGCGGCGACCCGCGACCGGTTCCGCCGCCTGTTCCGGCACACCTTCAAGGCCAGCCAGCACGCCGGTGTCCTGCGGACCGCCGGGGTCGGGGCCAAGAATGCCCAGGTGCTCACGGTGGGCTTCGCGGCGGATGCCTCCGGAAAGAAGAACTCCGGGTTCGCGTGGCCGTTGAACGACGCCCGCTACCCTCAGCCGGTCCCCACCAATCCCGGCCTCAACCCGTGGCGCTACGTCTCGACGAACCCCACCAACAACCCCGGGACCTTCGATCTCTGGGCCGAAGTGATCGTCCACGGCCAGAAGAAGATCTACGGCAACTGGAAGCAGTGAACCCGCGCCCCACGTCCCGAACCCGTCCTCCCGTCATCCCATGAACCTACGTCCGCATCCGCGCCGCCGTCAGCCGAGCGCCTTCACGCTCATCGAACTGCTCGTCGTCATCGCCATCATCGCCATCCTCGCAGGCATGCTGTTGCCGGCGTTGGCGGGCGCGAAGAGGTCGGCCAACAAGAGGAAGGCCTCGGTGGACATCAGCAACCTGCACGCCGCCATCACCGCGTACCAAGCGGCCTACGGGCGGCTCCCGTCCTCCCAGGCGGCCCGCAACGAGGTCAAAGCCGAGTACCCGGACTTCACCTACGGCACGCAGCAGAAGGGCACCCAGGTGTTCGATGCCAAGGGCACGGTCAATTACGACACCGTGAAGAACGTCGGCGGGAGCACCGACCGGCAGCTGAGCAACGCCGAGATCATCGCCATCCTGACCGATAGCTCGCTGGCCGCCGACAAGTTCCCCGTCGCCAACGCCTACAACGCCGTCAACGACACCGACAACAATCCGGTGAACTACAAGTCCGCGTTGAACCCGCAGCACAACACCTTCCTCAACATCAAGACGGCCAAGGGCTACGGCCCGAACGGCGTCGGCGAGAACGACGGCGTGTACCGCGATCCTTGGGGCCATCCCTACATCGTCACCCTCGACCTCGATTACGACAACCGCGTCCGCGATCCGTTCGGCGCACAATGGCCGGCGTCCGACGACCGCTTCCGCAGCATCAAGGCCAGCGCCGTCGTGTGGTCCTTGGGGCCGGACGGGAAGGTCGATTTCACCAAGGGCGTGAACGAGAAGGGGACCGTGAACGAGGACAACCTCTACAGTTGGCGCTGATCCGCGACGTGCGACCGACCTTGCCATGAGTGCGCCTTGCCCCAACCCAGCCGGATCCGGCGGTCCGCTGCCGCCGCGCCGGCAGCGCGCGTTCACGCTGATCGAGCTGTTGGTCGTCATCGCGCTCATCGGCGTGCTCACCTTCGTGGCGGTGCCGGCCTTCAAGGGGTTCGGGCAGACCAACACGTTGGCGGCCGCCCAGCGGCAGATGCAGGACGACCTCGCGCTGGCGCGGCAGTTCGCCATCAAGACCCGCTCGCCGGTCTACATGGTGTACTTCTCGCCCGCCGCGGACCAGGCCGCCAAGGTCGCGGGTGTCCACAACCAGTTGCTCGCGCTCCAAGGTTCCGGAGGCACGATCGGCGAGTTCGCCGCCAACGCGCTGAGGGTGATGACCAACGTCATCGCGTCGTCCCATTCCAGCTACGCGTTCTTCGCCGAGCGCAACGTCGGCGACCAACCCGGGGTCGCCCGGCCGCGGTATCTCACCGCCGGCGGCACGCTGTGGAAGACCTTGCCGGACGGCGTCGTTTTCCCGGAGCAGATGGTCTTCCCGTACACCACCAATGCCAGCGGCGGGCTTATCTTCACCAACCTCCAGGCGAAACCGGTCCCGTTCCCGTTGGCCCCGCCGTTCAAGGAGCTCACGACCGCCCAACTCGATAGCATCTCGCTCTATCTTCCGGTCCTCGCCTTCGACGCCCAGGGCCGGTGCGTCCGGCTGAACGACACCGTCCTACCGCCGTCGCTGACCGCCCAGCCGAAGCCCGGCTTCGTCTCGATCGGGCTCGGCAGCGTGTTCGTGCCGCGGGACAGCGTGCAGACCAACAGCTTTGATTTCGGCCGGGCGGCCGAT
>CANGMH010000330.1 GCA_947454005.1 Verrucomicrobiota bacterium | reverse complement strand
CGCAGCGGAAACGGTAGACCCGTTCCTCGAGCGCGAACTCCGAGAGCAGGTCGCCCATCTGGAGCGTCATCGGCTTCTCGCAAAGGCCGCCGATCTGGATGGCCCAAGGATCGATGGTGAACTTGTCGACCATCCGGTGGACGCGCTCCTTGGAGGTCGTGAACTCGTAGAAATTGTTGTACTTGCCGGGGACGTCGGCCGCGGTGAGCTGGAGTCCCTTGCCGTCGAACTTCGGGTTCCGCGCCGCGGGATATTTCCCGGTCTTCGTGGTGGCGGCGGCGGCAGGCGGAGCGGTCTTGCCCGATGCCGGTTCGGCGTCCTTGGCCTGGCCGATCAGCGGAGCGGCGAGCAGGCCGCTGCCGAGGAAACCCATCTCCTGGAGGAAGCGGCGGCGGTCGCGGAACACCGCCTCGGGGGTGACGAAACGTTCAGGGATGCGCCAGCTCGGCGGAGCGATGATGTTCGGCATGCCGCACAAGATGGTCGCGGACCGGAAAGCCGCCACAGAAAAAAAACGGCGCGGACCGGAGCGCTCCGCGGCGCGACCTCGTCACGGCGCCGTCACGCCGGGCGCGGCCGAGGCGTCCCACCATTTCGACAACCGGCCCTTCGGCGCGGGCGGCAGCGCGAGGCCGGCATCCGCATGGTGCGACACGTCGTTGAACAAGGTGAGCCGCGCATGGGCGGGGTCCTTGAAGTCGAGGATGTTCACGCACGCCGGGCTCTGGTCGAGGCGGTCGCGGTAGGTGCGCGGATCGAACCCGAGCAGCACGCAGATGAGCAGCCGGATCGTGGCCTTGTGCGAGACCACCGCGATCTGCTCGTCGGGATGCGCGGCGACGATCTGCCGCAGCACCGGCAAAGCGCGGGCGACCACGGCGAGGCCGGTCTCGCCGCCGACGGGCGCGAAGGTGAACGGGTCCTCTTCCCAGAGCCGGTACTCGTCGCCGAACCCGGCCTCGACCTCGCCGCGGGTCTTCTCCTCCCACCGGCCGTGCGACATCTCGCGCAGTCCGTCGCGGGTCCGCACCTCCAGCCCGTGCGGTCCGGCCACGGCTCGGGCGGTCACCACCGTGCGGTCCATCGGGGACGCGTAGACCGCCGTCAGCGGGACGGTGGCGAGCCGCGCGCCGAGCCGGCGGACCTGGTCGACGCCGAGGTCGGAGAGCGGCACGTCGGTCTCGCCGGCGAAGCGGTCCTCGGCGAGCAGCGGGGTCGCACCGTGGCGGATGAGGAAGACGCGTGTGGGCATGACGCACGGGTTGGTAACCCTTCCTCGCGTCGAGGCGTAGGACAATCGTCGCCCGCGGACCGGTCCGACGCCCCGGCGGGCCGCGCCGGGAAGGAAAAGGCCCGCGCCGTCTCGCGGCGCGGGCCTGTCCAAGGATCGTGGGGCGGTGCCGGTCAGGCTTTGACCTGCTTCACCTTGGCCCACTTCTTCGATTTGGCGGAGGCCAGCACGGCGTCCACGACGTAGTCGGTGGCGAGGCCGTCCTTGAAATCCGGTTTGCAGCCCTTGCCGTTCTCGAGGCCGCGGACGAACTCGACCATCGCGTGGATGAAGCTGTGCTCGTAGCCGAGCTGGAGACCGGGCACCCACCAGTTGCCGCAGTAGGGATGGTCGCCATCGGAGACGTGGACGCTCTTCCAGCCGCGTTCCTTGCTCTCGTCGGTGTAATCGAAGATCTGCAGGCGGTGCAGGTCGTGGAGGTCCCACTTCAGCGACATGTTCTCGCCGTTGATCTCGAAGGTGTAGAGCGCCTTGTGGCCGCGGGCGTAGCGGGTGGACTCGAACAGACCGAGCGACCCGTTGTTGAAGTGGCAATGGAACAGGCAGGCGTCGTCGATGGTCACCTTCTCGACCTTGCCGGTGGCGTTGTGCTTGCGCTCCTTGACGAAGGTCTCGGTCATCGCGCTCACGTCCTTGATGCCGCCGTTGAGCCACATGGCGGTGTCGATGCAGTGCGCGAGCAGGTCGCCCGTGACGCCGGAGCCGGCGACCTTGGCATCGAGGCGCCAGAGACCGGTGCCGCCCTGGGGCAGCTCGGGGTTGATGGTCCAGTCCTGCAGGAAGTTCGCGCGGTAATGGAACACGCGGCCGAGCTTGCCCGAGTCGATGATCTGCTTGGCGAGCACCACGGCGGGACAACGGCGGTAGTTGTACCAGACCATGTTGGGCACGCCCGCCTTCTCGATGGCCTTGAGCATCTTCTCGGCCTCCTTGGAATCCAGGCCGAGCGGCTTCTCGCAGAGGATCATCTTGCCCGCCTTGGCCGCGGCGATGGCCTGCTCGGCGTGCATGTTGTTCGGCGTGGCGATGTCGACCACGTCGATGTCGTCGCGCGCGATCAGCTTGCGCCAATCGGTCTCGATGGACTTGTAGCCCCACTTGTCGGCGAACTCCTGCACCTTGGCGGCATCGCGGCCGCAGACCGCCTGCGGGACGACCTCGTATCCGGAGGGGAAGAAGTGGTTGACCTGGTGGAAGGCGTTGCTGTGGGCGCGGCCCATGAAGCTGTAGCCGATGAGCCCGATGCGAAGAGGTTTCTTTGCCATAGATTGGATGCGGTGAAGCGGTGGGAACGCTTCCGGGAACCCGTGTCCGCGGCAAGCCCGAAGTCGTCGCACGCAGCGGCCGTCTCCGCGCGATCCGGCCCGGCCCGCCTCAGCGGAACCAGCGCCGGAAGCTCGCGATGGTCTGCGCGGCCGCGGCATCGCTGTCCGGCAACGGCAGGCATTCCGCGCTCACGTGGCCGGCGTAGCCCATCGACTTCAGCGCCTCCGCGACCGGCGCGATGTCCGTGTGGCCCCATCCGATCGCGCGCCGGTTCGAGTCGGCGAAGTGGACGTGCCCGAGCTTCGGCCCGGCCAGCTTCAGCGCGCCGGCGATGTCGGCCTCCTCGATGGACATGTGGAAGAGGTCGCAGAGCAGCTTCACGTTCTGCGTGCGCAAGGTCGCCAGGAACCCGAGCGAATCGGCGACGGTGTTGAAGAGGTTGGTCTCGTAGCGGTTCAGCGGCTCGTAGAGCAGCGGCGTCTCCAGCGCATGCGCCCGCGGCCCGAGCTGGTCGAGCTCCTCCTTGAGCCAGGCCAACGCCTGCTCCCGCGACACGCCGTCGCCCCAGCGCCCCTGCATCGATCCGATGATGGCCGGCGCGCCGAAGCCGCCCGCGAAATCGATGACCGCGCCGATGAAATCCCGGGCGCACATGCGGACGTGCGGATCGGGATCGGTCAGCCGAAGCTTGCGCCGGACCCAGCCCGCGCCGGTGCCGACCGCGGCGAGACGCAGGCCGTGCTTCCGCAGCAGCTCGCGCAAGGCCAGGCCATCGAGGTCGTCCGCGTGGGTCGGGAAGATCTCGACGGCATCGAAACCGAGCGCCGCGGCCTTGGCGCAACCGGCCTCCAGGTCGTCCCAGAAGACGAACGGACCTCCGCGGGCTTCGGGGACGAGGGAGATCGTGACGGCGCTGGTGATCATGCGGACGGATGCGGTAGGGGAGACCGAAGGAAGCGGCAGGATCGCGAGCCGACTTCGGTCCGGAGGGAAGCGATGGTGCGAGATGCAGGGTTTGAACCTGCGACCCCTCGCGTGTGAAGCGAATGCTCTACCACTGAGCTAATCTCGCGCACCGGGAGCGGGTAGATAGTCGAGCGTCCCGCACCTGCAAAGAAAAAACTCGGACAAACCACCGCGACGACCGCTGGGCCGCGATGGGCACGGTGACGCAGCCGCGTCGCCGTGCTCGTGACGTCCGCCGGCGACGCATCGCGGCCGACCCGGATTCCCCACGGCCTTCCAACGCAGATCCCGGCCGGACCCGGCGGACGCTTGGCGATGCCCGCCGTTCTTTGGGGCGGCATCCCCGGGACGGGGCGGTATTTTTCGGTTCGCTACGGGCCTCCGATCTTTTAGGGTGCGCCGCCACATGACCGCCGCACCCGCTCCCCTGCGCTCGTTCCGTGCCGACCAGCTCAACGTCGAGGTCTTCGCCGACACGGCATCGCTCTCCACTTCGGTCGCGCTCCGCGTCCGCGACCTTCTCAGCGCCGCCATCGCCGCCCGGGGCAGCGCGGCAGCCATCCTGGCGACGGGCAATTCGCAGATCCGCTTCCTCAAGGAACTGGTCGCGCTCGGCGGCGTCGATTGGTCGAAGGTCACGCTCTTCCACATGGACGAGTACCTCGGCGTGCCGGCGGACCATCCCGCGTGCTTCCGCCGCTATATGAAGGAGCGCGTCGCCAGCTTGGTCCACCCGCGCGCCTTCCACTATCTCGGCGGCGACGCCGACCTGCCGCTCGACGAGTGCGCCCGCTACACGGCGCTGCTGAAGGCCCAGCCGATCGACCTCTGCTGCCTCGGCGTCGGCGAGAACGGCCACATCGCCTTCAACGATCCTCCCGTCGCGCGGTTCGACGACGCCTATTGGGTCAAGCTCGTGAAGCTCGACGACGCCTGCAAGATGCAGCAGGTCAAGGAAGGCCACTTCCCGTCGCTCGAAGCGGTGCCGCCGTACGCCTTCACGCTCACCATCCCCGCGCTCTGCTCGGCGAAGAAGATGATCTGTCTCGCGCCCGAGAAGCGGAAGGCCCTGCCGATCAAGGCCGCGCTCCAGGGGCCGGTCTCCACCGACTGCCCGGCGTCCTACCTCCGCACGCAGGCCCAGTGCGACCTGCTGCTCGACACCGATTCCGCCTCGCTGCTCTGAGCAAGGGACCGCTCACCGATCGCCGTCCGCGTCCCATCGTCCGCCCGCTTCCTCCATGCGCATCCTCGCCCTCGACCACGGCACCAAGCGCATCGGCGTCGCGCTGAGCGACGAGCTGAAGATGATCGCGCAACCGCTCGAGTTCATCGAGGCGGAGCCGTTCGCGGATTTCCTGGTCCGCCTCAAGGAGCTCATCCGCACCAAGGAGATCGAGCTCATCCTCGTCGGCATGCCGCGCAACATGGACGGCAGCTACGGCGAAGCGGCGTCCAAGGTCCGCGAGTTCGTCGCCGTGCTGAAGGAGACCATCACCGTGCCGCTGCGCCTCT
>CANGMH010000329.1 GCA_947454005.1 Verrucomicrobiota bacterium | reverse complement strand
GAGCCGGAGGCGTCCCTCGATGAGGAGGGAACGGCCCTTGCGGAGATATTGGGAGATGACCTCGGCCTGCTTCCCGAAAGCATCCACGTCCACGAACGTGGCCTCCTCGCGCTTCTCGCCGGTCTCCGTGGTCCAAGAGCGGTTGACGGCCAAGCCGAGCTTGGCCACCGCGGTGCCCTTGGGGGTGTAGCGGAGTTCCGGGTCGCGGGTGAGATTCCCGGCGAGGATGACTTTGTTGAAATTGGCCATGGCGGCCTCCGGAGAAAGGGTTATTGGGCGACGATCGGGGTCTTGCCGGCCTCGGTGAACAAGGCGCGGTAGATCTCCTCGGTGTGCTTGATCTTCGCCTGGATGGCAGCGATGACGCCGGGGCCGCCCTCGAAGATGACATTGACGTAGTGTCCGCCGGTCACCTTTTTGTCGGTGACGCGGACGAACGACTTCTTGTCCATCTTCTGGATGGTCTCGACCTTGCCACCGGCGGAGCTGATCTCCGTCTTGAGCTTGTCGACGGCCTCGCCGAGGCCCTCTTCCTTGCCAGCGAGATTCAAGATGAACAGTCCTTCGTAACGTTTCACAGCGTTGTCCTTTCGATTCTGCAATTTTTCTCCGGCCCGGTCAACCGACCGCACCGTTGTACAAACTCATCGCTTTCGCCAGGCCTTCCGAGGCCCAGCATCCGACCTGACGTTCCGCCCGGGCGAGGACCTTCCCCAACAAGGGCAGTTCCTCCGCCTGGAAGCGGCCGAGCACATGGCCCGCGATATCGCGCACTTCCGGTCGCGGTCGGGCGATCCCGAGCTTCAGCCGGGGATACCCCCGGGTGCCGATATGCTGCTCGATGGATTCCAATCCATGGTGACCGCCGGGGCTTCCTTCACCCCGGAGCCGGACCGTCCCCAAAGGGAGATCCGCATCGTCCACCAGCACCAGCGTCTCCGCCGGCGCCACCTTGTGGAACAAAGCCACCCTCGCCACCGCTTCTCCGCTGGCGTTCATGTAGGTCATCGGTTTGCACAGGATGTACCTGCGCCCCTCGAACCCGCATTCGGCCAGTTCTGCAAAGAACTTCTTCTCCGTCCGCCACTGTCCGCCCCATTCGTCGACGAGGCGGTCGGCCAGCATGAATCCGGCGTTGTGGCGGGTGTCCCGGTACTCTCTCCCGGGGTTCCCGAGGCCGACGATCAATCCAAAGGCGCTCACGTCGGCCGATAAAGGCGGGCGCCGTCCTCACGGAGCCCGCCCGCGGGAAGACTACTTCTTCTTGTCGGCGGCCTTCTTGTCGCCGGCAGGAGCAGCACCGTCTTCCTTCTTTTCCTTGATCATCTCGGGCTGCTTGCCGTCGGCGGCAGCGCCTTCCGCGGCGGCGGCGATCTCTTCGGTCACCGGGGCGGCCACGGCGAACACCGGGATCTTCTTGTCACCCAGCAGCTCGACACCGGCCGGGGCGATGACCTCGCCGATGTGGAGGGTCTGGTTCACCTTGAGGTGGCTGACATCGACCGTGATCTGCTCGGGCAGGTCACCGGGGAGGCAGCGGACCTTGAGGCGGAAGCGGACGTGCTCCAGCGTGCCGCCGCCGTTCTGGACGCCGTCGGGGACGCCGGTGGATTCGACGGGGACCTCGATGATCACTTTCTCGTCCGGCTTCACCTCGTGGAAATCGATGTGCAGGGGCGCGCCCGAGAGCGGGTGGTGCTGCACGTCCTGGATGATGGCGAGACGCTTGGCGTTCGCGTCACCGGCGACGGTGAGGTCGACAAGGATGATCTCGGAGTGGGCGTGGTGGACCAGGAGGTCGAACTGCTTCGCGTCCACCTCGAGGTTCTGCGGAGGGTTGTGCTTGCCGTAGATGACCGCGGGGATGCGGCCGCCGGAACGGAGCTTGGTGGACCCTTTGCGACGGGACAACGTGCGCGGATGCGCGCTCAGAGCTGCAGATTTCATATCAGTCGTATCAGCCGACGCCAGATCAACTGGTCCGTCCGCCCTTAAACTCGAACAGCGATGTGACCGACGAATTGCTGTGGATGCGCTTGATCGCCTCACCCAACAGGCCGGCCACGGACAGCGTGGTAATGTTCACCCCGTCGATCGCAGAGCGGCGCACAGTATCGGTCGTTATCAGTTCGTCAATGCTTGATTTCTTCAATCGCTCGATCCCGAGCTCGTGCAGGAGGGCGTGGGAGACGCAGGCGATGATCTTCTCGGCCCCGCGCGATTTGAGCAGGGCGGCCGCGTTGACCAGCGTGCCGGCGGTCTCGGTGAGGTCGTCCACCAGGAGCACGTTCTTGCCGGCGATGTCGCCGATGACCGCGGTGGCCTCGGTCTCGGTCGGGCTCTTGCGGCGCTTGGCGACGATGGCCAGCTCCGCGTCGAGCTGCTGGGCGTAGGCGTAGGCCATCTTGAGGCCGCCGACATCGGGGCTGACGACCACGAGATTGCTGACGTCCCGCTTGTGGAGGTGCTCGTAGATGACCGGCGCGGCGTACAGGTGGTCGACCGGGATGTCGAAGAAGCCCTGGATCTGCTGCGCATGAAGATCCATGGTGAGCACCCGGTTCGCGCCGGCGGCGACGAGCAGGTTGGCTACGAGCTTGGCGGTGATGGGCACCCGTGGCTGGTCCTTGCGGTCCTGGCGCGCGTAGCCGTAGAAGGGCAGCACCGCGGTGATCCGGCTCGCGCTGGCCCGACGGAGCGCGTCCATCATGATGAACATCTCCATCAGATGGTGGTTGGTCGGGTTGCTGGTGGACTGCAGGACGAAGCAGTCCTCGCCGCGCACGTTCTCGTCGATCTTCACGTACGTCTCGCCGTCGGGGAAGGCGCTGACCGTGCATTGACCGAGGGGTACGCCGATGCTGGCGCAGATGGCCTTGGCAAGTTCGGGGTTGGAGTTGCCGGAGAAGATCTTCACGCGTGCGGGTTGTGGAGGACTGCTGAGCCGTTAAACAGAAACGCCACCGTCGCCGGTGGTCGCCCCAAAAATCGTGGCATCACCGTAACAACCGACTCCGGTCGGGCAAGGTGCATTTTGGGGAACGGGGCCGCGCGCAGCGTTCCACCACGCCTCGGCTTGGCCTGGCGACGGCGAAAGCCGCGGGACGAAAACCCTCCTGGGGCCAGGGCAGGTCCCTACCCGCCGGATCTGGAGGCGACCCGAGGGACAGATGACCGGAACGCCGACGAAAATGGGCCGGACGCGCACGTCCGGCCCTTGGCCAACAGATTGGATCCCCGGATCCACTCCGGCGACCGGTCATCGATAGGTGATGACCAGCTTGCTGCCTTGGATGCGGGTGCGGGTGATGTCGACCGCCGGTTGGATGGTCAGGTAGGACGGCTTGGATTGGTCGGCCGGCAGGTCGGCGGTGATGGTCTTCGTGGCGGGGTCGATCACCACGTTGGCGAGCGCGCTGCCGCCGCCAAGCGGGCCGTCGGCAGGATACGGCCGGCAGACGATCCCGCCGGTTAGCACCGAGCCGTCGAAATATTGTCGCGCCGACGCCCAAGCCTGCTTGCCGACCTGCGCGCCCGCGCGGCGCCCGCCGAAATCATCGGCCGGCGGATGGATGCCACCCCAGATGCGCGAGAGCCCGGCTTGGTCGGCGGCATCGTAGTAGGTGGCCCATTGCAGTTGCACATCGGTGGTCGGGCCGGACTCGAAGGTGAGCGTGGTGTTGGCAGGCGCGGTGTAGGTGCCCAGCCCGCCGGGGAAGAACTCCGATCCGGTGATCGCGGTCAGGACTTCGGCGGCGGAGCGGCTGAAGGTGCTGTGACCCGAGACGTAACCGGGGAACGCCGGGGTGACGAAGTTCTTCTTCTGGTAGGTGGTCCAGTTCTCCGCATGGATCCAGCGGACGCCGCTGTGCTGGGACGACGGGTTGGCCGGCTGCCCGGGCCAAGCCAAGAGAGCGATCTTGCCGACGACCAGGCCGGCATGACGTCCGCCCGTCTTGGCGGTGCCGGCGGTGACCAGCTCGATGAGGCCTGGGACGAGCGGCAGACCATTGGTGTGATACGACGGCAGCGACGGATCGCTGGACTGTCCGGCCTGGCCCATGTAGCGGATCGCGCTGATCGGACGCCAGCCGTCGTAGTAGCGCTTGAGCCCCCAAGCCGCGCAGGCGGCGTCGTGCACGGACGCATTGAGCGCGAAGTAGAGCTTCACGTCCCACTCCAGATCGCTCAACACCGGACCGGTGCCGCCGATGCGCTTCTGGAAGCCCGCGCGGTCGCTCACGCCGTTGGCGATGCTGTTCCAGTGGCCGGGCGGGGTCTCGGAGCTCGGGCCATCGGCCCAGAATTCCGCCAACACCCGCGTGAAATCGCCGCGTTTCAGAACATTCGGCGCATACGGCAGCCCGGTGACCGGGTTGACGGGATGTCCTGTGCCGTCGCCGGTGCCGACGGGGTTGTTGCCGAAGCTCGCGGGAGAGATGTCGATGGTCACGCCGTCGTCCGGCGTCATCTCGCTGCTGGCTCGGATCACGGCGACGACGTTGTCGCGGAACTCCGGCGAGTCCGCGGCACCGTTCACCAAGCGCGGCGGCCCGCCGGGATCGATCCACGGCTTGGTGGCGTCGCTGCGGGTCAGCGCGAAGGGCAGCACCTGCAACCATTGCGAGCCGAGATAGGACTGGAGCGGGCCGGTGGGGTTCCCGTTCTGGTCTTCCGCGTTCGCCACCTTGAGGGGCTGCCAGCGGTTGACGTCGAACAAGGTGTTGAAGGTGTTGCCGGAGACCTCATCCGCGTCCTGGGTGCCGCCGAGGCCGGTGTTCAGGAAGCCGTTGACCGAGGTGTAGCCGGGGTCCTTGTAGCCGTTGGACTGGAGGGAGCCATCGTTGATGAACCGGTTGTGGACGGCGTCGTAGACCGAGTTGCCCACGCCCGCGGGAGTCGAGGTGTCGCGCGAGACGTTGCCGATGTCGTAGCCCAGCGCCGTCATCCGGGCGTCGAGCGCCGGCAGCGTGTTGGTGGCCTTCACCGACAAGGCGTAACGTTCCTTGAGCACGCGATACGCCGCGTAGCTGATGGCCTCGCGCCGCGCCGCGGCCACGTT
>CANGMH010000328.1 GCA_947454005.1 Verrucomicrobiota bacterium | reverse complement strand
CGACGGCGACCCCGCGCGCCGCGAACGCCGTCCCGCCGCCGATGCTGCTCTCGGTGGCGACGGACGCCGGCCGCGCCACGGTCACCTGGAGCTCGTTCCGTGGATCACGCTACCAACTGGAGGCGTCGAGCCGGCTATCGTCGCCGGATTGGCGTCCGGTCGGCGGGACGCTGACCGCAGAAGGCCGCACGCTCTCCGCCTCGGAGACGGCGGACGCCACGGTCGAACGGTTCTACCGGGTGCGGCTGCTGCCGTGATGCCGGCGGGTCGGCCGGAGCTCTTCATCCAAGTCGGCGGAGGTCCTGTGATCTGGGACAGGCAAACCTCCCGAGCCGTTTCGCCCCGGTGCCGTGAGCACCGGTTTTGATCGCGTGGATCCGGTTCAGCGCGGTCTGGTGGGCCAGATCCAGTCACCCGCCGTCACGACGGGACCGCGGGCGGTCTCGTCCGACCGACCGCCTTCCGGGAGGATCAAGGTGCCCCCATCGTCGAGACCGTCGAGGCCGATGGAGTAAAGCTTGAACGTTCCATCCGAGGCGCGGAGGTAGCGCAAGGGCCCGCCGGTCATGGGATCCGAAGGCACGCGGTCGAGATACCGGGGCACGAGCGCTTCGAGCGAGGCGGGATAGGTCCCTGTGGCCAAGCGGTGACGCTCCAGCGCGGTCGCCGCGAGCGACAGATGGACCTGGGCCTGGGCGCGCAGGAGACCCGTGATTGCGCCTCGGGCCTTGAGCATCTGCATGAACTGGTCTCCGATGAACTGGTACGGACGCACACGGAGGACGGGCATCTCCACCGATCGCGCGACGTTGGTGATCGCCCGCGTCCCGTACCACGCCGCGAACCGGGCACATTCCTCGCCCACGCGACTGAACGTGGTGAGGTCGTTCTGGTAGAACCAACCGCGAGGGCCGTACCGGATCAACCGGTCGGCGAGCTCGAGCTGCTCCGGCGGCAACGCCTCCTCGGTCGAGCGGTTGGAGCCGAAGGACCGGAATTCATCGGCCAATCGGACGCGGGTCTCGTCGTTCACAGGCGCGATCCCGCTGAACTGCTGGCCCCGGAGGCCGCGATCGATCGCCACGGCAAGGTCGACGGCGCGGAGACGCTCGGCGATCGACGCCAGTTGCGGTCCGTCCCATCGGTGGTCGTTGATCCCCTCCCAGACCGGTTGGAGCGCCAACGTCCAAGCCGCGCCCCGGACGAGCTGCGAGATGAGGAAGGGCTCGTCGCGCGTCAGCTCGGCGAGGCGCATGGCCAAGAGCGTGTCGGCATGAGCGGAGGCCGCCTGGCCTTCTGACAAGCGCGCGGTCGCCCGCAACTGGAGAACCATCGCGAGCTTCTTCACCTGGGCCAGATGCGGCAGGAGGATCCCCCACGGCGCTCCATCGTAGTGGACGGGGAAACGTCCGAGCGGCCGTCTCGCGGCCTCCACGGCCAAGGCGTCGAGTTCCGGGTCCACCCGGCCCAACGCGTGGAGCACGTCGGCCGCCGGTGTCCCGGGTCTCTCCGGCACCGGGTACGTGAACGCGACGCGGAACTCCGCTTCGGTCAGATTGGTCCCCACTCCATACCGCGCTGCCAGATCCGGCGGCAGCGGGCGCATCTGCGGAAAACCGGGCACCTCGCGGTTGGTCGTGGCGGTGACGGCATTGGTCCGAATCGACAAGCCATAGCGCTCGGCCAACACGGGATCGATGCGGGTCGGTGTCCGCGGCTTGGGGGTGCCGACCTCCTTGGCCAACTCCTGATAATAGCGTTGCCACGCGGGGAGATCGATCCGTTCCCCGTGGACCCAGCTCCGGGTCGCCGGAGGCCTGGTTCGCGCCGACCACGCCTCCCGGCTGACCGAAGTGAGCCGGCTCTGCCCCGGTCGATCTTCCCAGATGAGGTTGCCGTCGGGTCCGCGATGGAAGGCGAGCACTGGCCGGAGCAGCGGGGCCAACGCCAGGTTCTGGTCATCGGGCACCGGCGGTGGCGCCAGCTCATGCATCGACGTCGGTTCGCCCCGCGCGGCGAGGTCGCGTTGGACCTGTCTCCAAGCGCGCTCGCCGCGCCAGTTCTCCACGGCGTAGGCCAGCGCGATGAAAGTCGCCAGCGCCAGCGGTGCGAACAGCAGCCAGCGAAGGCAGCGCCAAAGACGGGAGGGACGCGGAGCAGAAGGGATGGAGTCCATAGGTCGGGGTCGGGTTCAGGCCGAAGTCGTCAGGTGGTCGCGCCGATGCAGCGGCAGCCGGGCCCCGGACGGGGATGCGGCAGGCTCCTTGGCGGGCGGCGCCGGCTCCGCAGGGCTGGTGAGTTCCACCCACAACTCACGCTGTGCCGTGAGGATGGACTCCACCTCGGGTGACGGCGGGCTCGCCGTGGCGACCACGGGACGTCCCGTCACCGAAGACGACGCCGTGTCCAACAGGAAAATCAACACCCACGCTGCGCCGAGCGCCATCCAAGCGGGCCGACCGGCGACGACCAGTTGCTCCCAGAGCGTCGACCTCAAGGACGGCGATGGAGGTGGTGCCGTGGGCCGGGGCGAAGGCAGCTCCGCGATCACGGCGGCGCGGATCGCGTCGAGCCGCGGTCGGGAATCGGCGTGGCGGGCGAGGAGGAGTTCACGAGAGGTCTTCATGGCGAGGCGGGACCGAGCAGTCGGCGGAAAGCGATCTTGGCGTGATGCAGGCGGGACTTCACCGTTCCGAGCGGGACGCCGGTGATGACGGCGATCTCTTCCAGCGGGAAATCGTCCACGAACCGCAGCAGCAGCACCGCGCGGTGCGCCTCGGGCAGTCCGGCCAAGCGCTCGAAGAACTCGGCCTCCTGTTCCCGGCGCACCAGCCAATCGTGCGGGTCCGGTTCCTCGGAAACGGCGGCGTGGTCTTCCCGTTCCTCGTCGGGAAGGTCGACGACGAGCCATCGGGCCTCGCGACCGCGGCGGCGGCCATGCTGCTGGCATCGCTGGTGCGCGATGCCGAAGAGCCACGACCCGAAGCGGGCCTCGTCGCGCAGCGAGGCGACGTGGCGGACGGCGTTGAGGAAGGTCTCCTGGACCACATCGAGCGCGGTCTGGTCGTCGCGGAGAAGTTCGCGGGCATAGGCGTAGAGCGGCAGTTGATACCGACGGAAGAGCGCGTCCCATGCGGCGGGATCGCCTGCCCGGGCGGCGGCCACGGGCAGTGGTTCGTCTTCGGTCTCAACGGTCATCGACACCAAGTGGAATGCAGCGGCGGCCGAAAGGTTCAACCCGGACGACGATTTCTGGAACGGAGATGTGAGGTGGTGCCCAAGACCCAGGCGAAGAAGCATCACCGCGAATCGTTCGCCGATCGACCTTCACTTGGCGGCTTCCCTCCGGTCCGGCACCGGGCTAGACCTAGCGCCGACCATCCCATGTCCTTCCTGACCTTCTCCGGCATCACCAAGCGTTTCCCCGGCGTGCTGGCGCTCGACGACGTGAGCTTCAGCGTCGAGCGCGGCAGCTGCCACGCGCTCATGGGCGAGAACGGCGCCGGCAAGAGCACGCTCGGGAAGATCATCGCCGGCGTGTACATCGCGGACGGCGGAGAACTGACCCTCGCGGGACAGGCCATCCGGCCGACCGACCCGCTCCACGCCCGCCGCCTGGGCATCGCGATGGTCCACCAGGAGCTCGCCTTCTGCCCGAACCTCTCCATCGCCGAGAACCTCTGCCTCGGCGACATGCCGTCGAAGGCCGGCTGGGTGGACCGCGCCGCGAGGCACGCCCGCGCCCGCGCCATGCTCGCGGAGATCGGCGCGGAGTTCGACGTGGCGCAGCCGATCGGACAGCTCTCCACCGGACAGGAACAGATCGTGCAGATCGCCGCCGCCGTCGGCACCGGCGCCCAGGTGATCGTCTTCGACGAGCCGACCAGCTCGCTGTCCATCGCCGAGAGCGAGCACCTCTTCAAGCTGCTCGCCGACCTCAAGGCGCGCGGCATCACGGTGATCTACGTGTCGCACCGCATGGAGGAGATCTTCCGGCTGTGCGACGCCATCACCGTGCTGCGCGACGGCCGCCATGTCGCCACCGAGAAGATCCCCGGCACGGACCAGGACCGCGTGATCCACCAGATGATCGGCCGCGAGGTGCTCTCGCACCAGCCGGCGCACCTGTCCCGTCCGCTCGGCGAGGAGATGCTGCGCGTCGAGGGGCTGACATCGCCGGGCAAGTTCCGCGACGTGGGCTTCACGCTGCGCTCAGGCGAGGTGCTCGGGTTCGCCGGGCTCGTCGGCGCCGGACGCAGCGAGGTCGCGCAGGCGGTCTTCGGGCTGGATCCGGCCGCGACGGGACGTGTCTTCGTGCGCGGCCAGGAGCTTCCCCTCGGCGACGTGCAAGCCGCGCTCGCCGCCGGCCTCGGGCTGTTGCCGGAGGACCGCAAACGCCTCGGCCTCGTGCTCTCGATGAACTGCCGCGAGAACACCTCGCTGGCCGCGCTCGGGAAGCTGGTGAGCTTCGGCTTCATCCGCCGCGGCGAGGAGCGCGCGCTGGCGCAGAAGTACGCCGACCGCCTGCGGGTGAAGACGCCATCGATGGAATCCGGCATCGCCGGTCTGAGCGGCGGCAACCAGCAGAAGATCGCCCTCGCCAAATGGGTCGCGCGCGACTGCGGCGTGCTCATCGTGGACGAACCGACGCGCGGCGTGGACGTCGGCGCGAAGGCTGAGATCCACAAGCTGCTCGACGAGCTGGCCTGCGCCGGCCTCGCGCTGCTGGTCATCTCCAGCGAGCTGCCCGAGGTGATGAACCTGAGCCGGAGCATCCTCGTGATGCGCGCCGGCCACGTCGCCGGCGTGCTCCCCCGCGCCGAGGCAACGCAGCCCGCGCTGATGCGGCTGATGGCGGGCGTGGATGCGGGGTGAGCCGCCATGTCCACGACGCTCCAGGACAGTCCCAAGCGCAGGTCGAGACGGTGGCTGGCGCTCTGGCTGGTGCTCTTGGTGTCGGTAGCACTCGGAGTCTCCGCTTGGGTGGCGTCCAACCGATCGCGACCGCCGTCGGAGGATTCCAAAGACCTCGAACTGATCTTCGAGTCTGCCTTGAGCGCTGGGCGTCTGAAT
>CANGMH010000327.1 GCA_947454005.1 Verrucomicrobiota bacterium | reverse complement strand
GGCGAAGTCCTTCTGCCAATAGCTGGCGACATAGAGCATCCGCGCCCCGATCAGCCCGCCGCCGATGAGCCACGGCGCCAGATCGTAGGGCAGCTCCGGATCCAATCCGGCGCGGCGGGCGTTGCGCTACGCGGTCCACAGACCGAAGACGAACCCCAGCGCGACCAGCAACCCGAAGGTGTGGATGGGGAAGGTGCCGAGATGGAAGAGGATCGGTTTCAAGAGCGCGCGGAGCCTAGCCGACGACCGCGGTGAGGGAAAGTGGTGAGGGAATACCGCGAGGCCTTGGAGCGGTGGCGATGCGGAACGTAGCCACCGCTTTCGCATCGGGGGAGCGGCAAGGGATGTACGGGCGCACGTCCGGCGAGCGAGAGCGGTGGTGGCTAGCCACGCGCAGTCCAAGACGCTGCCGCGACACCGAGCGGCGTGGGAGTCTGCGAGGTTTTGGACTGCGGCAGTCCTCTGCCGCTTTCGCCAGTCATGCGAGCCTGTGAAGCCTTCAGCGGTGGCCCATCGGGTTGCCCCGGACAAAGCGCGAGAGGACTCGCGCACTCCAAGACGCTGGCGCGACGCAAGGATACGCCGGTGGGGAATGCCGAACACTCCGTAGTGTCGGCTTCCAGCCGGTGGGTACGTTCGGCATCCGCCCGCATCCGTGCCATGCGGGACAGATACAGGACAGGAAATCCGACGAATCCGCAGCCAAGGTGCCGGCGCAACGACAATGGTATGAGTCAGCCGCAAAAAAGACACCCGACCTCAAGGCAGGTACTCCATCGTGTGCTCGTCAGGTGGTCGGCCGCTTTAATGTGTCGCGAAAGAATTCCAAGCATGGGTATCGAGTTCCATGGCCGCGAACGCTTCAAAAACGTATAGCTCAAACGGGTTCACAATTGGAATGTACGCTATGTGACTTCGGCGTAGTCTCTCTCGGGCTTCAAAGAATGGTCGAGTATATGCATCATCGGAGGTTCGCTTTCGTAGCGGGGCAAGGTCGTTGTTGCGATTGGCGATCGCATATACAAAGCTACTCTGCTGATGGCTTCTAGCATTCAGGTGCGTATGCAATCTGGAGATAACAGCGCCGGAAATACCCACGTAGATTGGTATTTCTTCCTCTATAAAGACATAGCACCCAGAAAAGTCGTGGCTACCAGCGAACTTGCGAACAAGAGATTTATAACCGACGCCCGGCTGGCAGAATTCCGCTGCAGCGATTGGCTTGGCTAAGCTGGCCCGCAGGGTCTGCATGTAGGCTGGCATCACTCGATGGACCAGCTCTGAGAAACTGTGCCGACAATCGTGGATAGCCATTGGCTTAGGAGCTCAATGCATCTCCACCGCGCACGAACCAAGGCCGCCGCGGTAGTAGTTGAACTGCACGTCCGGATGCTCCGCGAGCAGCGACATGGGCACGGAGGTGTCCACGATCCGCTGCGAGATCATCAGCGCCGTGAGGCGCTGGCCGAGGGCGTTGTCGTGCGCGCCGGCATGCCAGATGGACACCTTCTCCGCCTGCCACGTCTCCACCGGTCCCACGGTGATCGCCTGGGTCGGCACCATCGTGATGTTGCCGCCGCCGCTGGTGCGCGCGTTCTGGGCGAGCGTGAGCGGATGCAGGTCCACCACGCGCGTCGCGAGCTTCCGGAACTCGGCGGGCGTCGGCGGCTCCTGTTTCCACTTTCCGCGCCGGGGCAGAGGATCGTTGAAGGCCCAGTGCTTGGTGTCGCCTTGGCCGCCTTGCATCACCGCGCAGCGCACACCGGCCTTCCACGAGGCGCGATAGGCGGCGGTGTCGCCCTTGGGGAAGTGGAGGTTCGTTTCCGGCATCCGCAGCTTCTTGGGGATCCGTCCGAAGCACATCTCGCGGTCGGCCCGCTCGAACGACAACGGATGGGTGACCGGGACCTCCTTGCCCGTCGCCGTGTCGAACCACTCGTCCATGCCCCAGAAATGCGCCGAGGCGAGCGACAATCCGAGGGCATCCACCATCCGCGCGACGAGCGGGAGCTGCTCGGTGGGGCCGATCGGTCCGCAGATGCCGACCGGGTTGTCGGGCGTGCTCTGCCGCCAGGCGGTGATGTATTCGAGCGCCTCCGCGAGGTAGAAGTCCTCGAGCGTGTCGTAGAACACGACCTTGAAGCCCGGCCGGGAGAGCCGGAGCAGCTTCTCGGGCGTGAGCTTCGCGGCGTCGGCGATGAGCGCGGTGTCGAGCGTGGTGTAGTCCCACCAATCGGGGGCGATGGAGCTGAGTTTGCGGGGCATGGGAAGAGCGTTCCGGAAAGCTAGGGCGGCGGAAAGGAGAAGGTTCCCAGAGTCAGCCATCCGGGAAGATCGGCGTCCTGGGTCTGGTTGGCGAAACGGAGAGGTCTGCCCTTGGGCAACCGGTTCGGGACACGGAGCTGGATCTTTTGCTCACCCAGCGTCGCATCCGCAGTCGGTAGATCGAAGCTCCAACGGACCGGCGAACCCGGCTGGATCTCGGTCAACTTCCAATCCGTCCGCCAAACCGGCCCATTCGTCCCGGTGCCGGCCGTGGTGATCTCCACCGGCCAATCGTAGTAGAAGGGGGCGACGCCGCGGTTCTCGATCCTCACGGTGAGACGCCGCGTCCCGGGGTCGACTTCCGCGCTCGCGACGTGCAGTTCGTAGCCCAGCTGCCGAGCCGCTTGGAGCGCCCGTTCTCGCGCCTTTCCCTTCAGCGAAGGGCGGAAGACGCCTTCGTTGGAGATCCAGGAAGCATGGGTGACCGCCAAGCAGCGGTCGAACTCCTGACCTTTCGGGGCGCAACCGGGTTCGTTGAAAAGACACTCCCAGACCTCGGGACGCATCTCGCCGCCGATCACCTGGGTGCGCCACTTGTCGAGGGCGCCGGCTTGCCGGAGCCGGGGCCCGAAGAACCAGGCATCCTGCTGGCGTCCGGTCTCCACCGTGGCCCAGCAAAAGGAGTCGTCGTGATAGCCGAGGGCCCGGTGGCCGTTCTCGGCGTAGACAGCGTCGTCCGACCCGGCGGGATAGCGCGCGACCAAGCGGGTGACCTTGAAGGCGGCGGCATAGGCATCCATCACTTCTCGCTGGACCGTCTTGGAAGCGAACCACCGGCCGTTCGGGTAGTTGTGCCATTCCCCCCATGTCCCGAGCAGGCCGAGCCCGAGGAAACCGAGGCGCGGATCGCCGTCGTAGCGCCGCCCGAGCGCATGGATGAAGTTCGTCAACGCGGACCTCAGCCGGGGATCCTCATAGTCGGGCGTGTGATCGATGGCGGGCGGAAACGGTTGGGTGTTGGTGTTGGTCCAGCGGCGCATCAGCAGGCCGGCATCCGTCAGGAACGGCGGGACGCCGGTCTTCTTCCCGGGCCATTCGAGATAGAAACGCCCGTAGAAATGGTGTCCGCGTGAGGACGCCACCTCGAGCTTCCGCTCAAAGGCGGTCCAGTCGAAACGGTCCGGGCCGGTCATCACCTCCGCCAACGAGGTGTAATCCCATTCCATGCTGTGCGGGAACTCCGGGCGTTCTCCGAGGTACGGACAGAACCCTTTCAGCGGATTGTCCACCGGAGCCGGGGCGTATACGAGCGACGCAGCGGTCAACGCCCAACCGAAGAGGACGGAGCACAGCAGCGCGACGAGGCGAGACGGCATGGCGGGTTCAGCCCGGCTCTATTGGGCTCCGACCGGCTCGCCAGCGGTTGCCCAGAGCGGATCGCAGCGGATCCGCTTCCTCGGCGCAGAAACCCATGTGCGAATGCCGCCACCATCCTTCGGCGTGCCGGAATTTCCCCGACATGCGACCGACGGCCAGGGATTCGTCGTCCGCGGCCTTGATGTAGCTGTTCATGCCCTGGCTCACGTCGAGCCAGTCCTGCTGGCTCTTGTGCGCGCCGAGGGCGGCGAGCTTGGTGGCGTGGACGCTCGTGGTGTCCACGAACGCCGCGGGCGCGATCGGACGGCGCAACGGATCGACGAGCCCGTGCGGCGTGCAGTGGTAAAGCGTCACCTCGACGTCGTTGACCGGCCGCGCCGGTGTGCTGCGGAAATTCGGCATGCCGTGGGTGAAGGCGGCCGTGACCGCGAGCCGGCAGGTCGCCGTGTGGTCCTCCATGTAGTCCACCGGCGGATGCGTGAGCACCAGCGAAGGCCTCACCTCGCGGACGACGGCGGCGAGCCGGCGCAGCGTGCGCAGGTCGTAGAAGATCTCCAGGTCGCGACAGAAGGGCGGATGCCAATGCGCGCCCAGGATCTTCGCCGCTTCCTTCGCCTCGGCGCGGCGGCGGCGCGCCGTCTCGACCGGACCCAGGCGCGCGCTGCCGCAGTTGCCGGTCGAGAGGTTGAGGCAATGGGTCTCCCAGCCGGCTTCGCGGAGCAGCAGCAACGTCCCGGCCATGCGGAACTCGATGTCGTCCGGATGTGCGGCGATGGCGATGGCGGCGGGCATGTCTTCGCGACGATAGAAGCAGACCGGACGGCCCGAAGTCGAACCGTGAATCATCGACCGCCCTCGGATCGCCTCGCTTGCCCCCCCGGACAAGAAAGCGGTGACCGGGCCGCATAGCGGGCCTCGGCCGGATCCGCACCGGACGCGTCACGACCACCGCGGTCCCCGGCTCACGCCGCGGCCGCCCGCACCGCTTCCAGCTCCTCCCATCGAGCGAACAACCGCGCCGCCTCCGCTTTGGCGGTGTCGAGCTCGGCGATGACCGCGCTGGCGCGGGCTCCCTGGGTGCGGAAGAAATCGGGCGAGGCCAGCAGCGCCTCCAACCGGGCGACATCGGCCTCCGCCGCATGGATCGCGGCTTCCATGCCCTCGAGCTCACGCTGCTCCTTGAAGCTCAGCTTGCGGCCCTTTCCTTTCGGCGCCGCGACCGGCTCGGGGGCCGGGGACTTCGCGGCCTGCGGCTTGTTCGACTTCACGGCCGGGACCGGCAGTCCGGCGGCCCGCTTCTTCTTCTCGACGTAGTAGTCGTAGTTGCCGTCGCTGTAGGCGACCTGGCCGTCGCCTTCGAAGGCGAGGATCCCGGTGCAGACGCGGTTGAGGAAGTAGCGGTCGTGGCTCACGACCAGCACGCAGCCCTGGAACGAGGTCAGCGCCTCCTCCAG
>CANGMH010000326.1 GCA_947454005.1 Verrucomicrobiota bacterium | reverse complement strand
AAGGATACCTGATCACCGCATACAACCAACCTCGCCAACTAGCGAGGATGGTCGACGCTTTGCAGGCCGACAACGCGAGCTTTTTTGTCCACATCGACAAGAAATCCGATCTTGCGCCGTTCAAAGAAGCGATCGGGCCGAGAGCGAACGTGAAGTTTGTCCGGCCGATCAAGGTGACCTGGATGGGGTTCAGCCAGGTGGCGTCCACGTTGGACGTGATGCGGGAAGCTGCGGATGAAAAGTGCGATTATTATTCACTGCTCAGCGGCGCCGACTATCCGATCAAGAGCAACCGATATATATTCGATTTCTTCGCGCAAGCGAAGACTGAATACATCCATTTCTCGAAGCTCGATGACCGTCCTCCATGGATGCACAAGATCCGTCACTATTACCCGATAGACCTGGTCCCGATCCGGGATTACCATTCGTCGGCCCGACGCTACTTTTGGAATTACTTCTACAAATATAGGGACCTGTTCCCCGCACGTCGCTTTTTGGAGGGCGTCACGCCCTATTGTGGATGCGGGTGGTGGAGCCTCTCACGCGATTGCATGTCCTACGTCATCGACCGTGCCGACAAGGACGCCAGTTTGACGAGATTCTACAGATACACCCATTGTCCTATAGAGATGTTTTTCCAGACGGTCATCCTCAATTCGAAATGGGCCTCGAAGGTCCAGAACTATGAGGCCTACCGAAGATGGAGCGATGGGACTTCCCGGGAGGTCAAGGAGCGGGAAGGCGAGATCCTCCCGGAGGAGAGTTTCAATCTACGACATATCGACTGGTCGAACGAACGGATAGAAGGGCTGGGAAGTCCCGCGACACTTGGATCCCGTGACTTCCAAGCGTTGAAGAACTCGAACTGTTTGTTCGCGCGCAAGTTCGACGAGCATGCCTCAAGGGACATTCTTGATTTGATCGACGGTCACCGCGCGGGCCAAAGTTGATCGTCTGCCCGCTGCTCATCGCGCCCTCCGTCCCGATGAAGATATCGATGGAGCTGCCGCGCGACCGTCCGGTTTCTCCGCTCGACTCGGGCTCTTGGAAGAGTAGTCCATCCAACTTTCCGAGGGGCGTCCGATGCGATGGGCCGCGGACGGGCGTTGCTTGCTGCGGACCACGGGCTCGAGCAGAAGAGGCACACGTCCGAGCCGCTACCGGGGCAGCCTGATCTGGAGCGACTCCGGAGACAGGCCGAAGAACTCCTCAGACCCCTCAGAACCTGTTTGAAGCCCCGGATAGCCAGCGATCAGGCGAGTCTTCGGATCTGGATGCGTATGATGGCGAGGTGGACGAAGGCGTCGGCACCTGCGGAGGAGGTCTCGTGGCAAGGGACGAGAGGTCGGTTGCGCATGAGCCAGCCGGGGGGTGCGCTCGACAACCCAGCGGCGTGCCAAGACGGTGAAGCCGCTGGCCTTGGCGGACCGGTCGACGACCGCGACGGCGAGTTCGGGCCGGAGGCCATGGCCCCGAGCGGCGAAGGTCGTGCCGGTTCAGCTGCCGTCGACCCACAAGAGCCGCAGCCAGAAGGAACCAGGAAGCACGCGGGCCAGCACGGCCTGTGCGCTCAGGCGTGATGGCCGGGTTGAAATGGACGCCGAGCAGCATGCCCAGCCTGTCCATCAAGAGGTGGCGCTTGCACCCCTTGATCTCCTTGGCTCCGTCGTATCCGACGGAGCCCGCCGTGCGGGTCTGATTTCGCATCGCAGAAGCTGCGGATCGGGACCGCGTCGAGCAGCAGGGCTTCTTCGCTGGCCCCGACGTGGCGCCGAAGGGTTCATCCATTTCCCCGAACGCCATCAGGTCCAAGGTGTCGCGGACCGCTACTATGCCGGGAAGACCGGCCTCGTCCTCCTCGCGGTGGAGGAATCGAAGTTGGGCGGTTCACCGTTGAAGCGGGAGAACACGAGCGGCGGCACCGAACTCTTCCCGCACGTGTACGGCCCCGTGCCGATCGACGCGGTGACCGGGCACGCGCCGTTCGAGCGCGACGCCTCGGGCCGCGTGGTGTGGCCGGCCGGCTTCGCCTGACCACGCCGGGCGCCGCTCTTGGTTTCCTGGTCCTGGATCGTGGAAACCGGAAGCATCCCGTCCGCTGCGTGCCTTGACTTGGCCCTGTTTGCCCCTGAATTTGCGGCCACTGCGATATGCGATGCCAAGTCTGCAAAAAGGCCGCGGCCACCGTCCACCTGACCCAGATCGTCGAGAACCAGGTCAAGAAGGTGGACCTGTGCGAGGCCTGCGCGAAGGAGAAGGGCGTGAACGACCCCACGGGCTTCTCGCTCGCCGACCTGCTGCTCGGCCTCGGCGCGGCGCAGAAGATGGAGGAGGCCACCACCGCCACCGGCGCGGAGGTCGTGTGCCCGGACTGCGGCTTCACCCAGGCGGACTTCAAGAAGAGCGGACGGCTCGGTTGCTCGAAGTGCTACGAGGTCTTCGCCGACGGTCTGGACGCGCTGCTCAAGGGCATGCACAAGGGCACGCAGCACAAGGGCAAGGTGCCCCCGGCCGTCCGCCGCACCGCGGACGTGCGGGCCAAGCTGACGAAGATCGAATCCGACCTGAAGGCCGCGATCGCCCGGGAGGATTTCGAGCAGGCCGCCACGCTACGCGACGAACTGAAGCACGCGAAGAAGGCAGCGCAGGAGGCGTGACCATCCATCCGTGACGCCACTGCCCTCCAAGGCCGTTAGTCAGCGTGAGCGTGGTTTCACCCTTGTCGAATTGCTGGTGGTGATCGCCATCGTGGCGGTTCTGGCCGTGTTGGCGATCCCAGCGCCCCAGCGTGTCCGAGCCAGGGCGCAGAACGCGCAGTGTTTGAACAATGTCCGTCAGTTGGGTCTCGCGCTCGGCGCCTTCGTGGCCGAGCACCATGAGTTTCCCCTCCACGCGAATCGCGGATTCGATGGAGGTAGCAATCCCGTCCATTTCTACGACTGGAAGAGTGCGATCTCCCAGAATGGTGCCGTAGTGCCGACGGCTCTTGGTGGTCTAGGTGGTCCAACTGGCGTCTGGCACTGCCCGTCGGCTCTCCCCTTCGCGGACTGGCCGGTCGACGATAGAGGTTTGAAGGCGGCGCGTAGCGATTACGGATACAACGCATTCGGTTTTGGGACCTTCGTCCCCGGAGACGGTTTAGGGCTTAGTGGTGCAGACTATCTTGCAGAAGTGACGGTGAGCCAAAAGCCTCTCCGCGACAGCGAGGTTGTTTCTCCGAGCGATATCTATGCCTTGGGCGATGGACTGCTTGGGAAGGCCAGCACGGTGGTAGATGGCGTGCCTCTGCTATGGCGCAACAAATCTGCCGAGGACCGTTCTGGCAGCACCGAGCGCTCCCGACGTCGCCACGCCGGCAAGGCCAACATCACCTTCGCCGATGCCCACACCGAAGCCGTGCCGCTGCAGACCCTTTTCGTGGACGAATCGGACGCGGCATTGAGCCGTTGGAACCGCGACCACCAACCCCATCGTGACCGTTTGACCCGTTGAGCTATCCTTCCCCCATGAACGTCCTCGATTTCCTCATCACGCCGGCCGAGGCCTGCAAACGCACCGGGCCGCACGACCAGATCGTGTTCTCCAGCCGCGTCCGGCTCGCGCGCAACCTCAAGGGCCTCCCCTTCCCCGGCCACGCCAAGAAGGCCGACCGCCTGAAGGCGTTCGAGGCGCTCATGCCCGCGGTGGCGGGATTGCCGCAGATGGGCGAGGCGCCGTTCGCCGAGGCGATGGACAAGCTCAGCGCGTTGGACAAGCAGCTGCTCGTCGAGCGGCATCTCATCTCGCGCGAGCACGCCGCGAAGAACGCCGGCAGCGGCTTCGTGCTCAACCAGGAGGAGACGGTGTGCGTGATGGTCAACGAGGAGGACCATCTGCGCATGCAGGCGCTGCGGCCCGGCCTCCAGCTCAAGCAGGCGTGGCTCGCCATCGATGCCGTGGACAGCTCGCTGCAGGAGCGCGTCGAGGTCGCCTACGCCGAACGCTACGGCTTCCTCACCGCCTGCCCGACGAACCTCGGCACCGGCATCCGCGTGAGCGCGATGCTGCACCTGCCGGGCCTGGTGCTGGCGGAGCAGATCAACCAGATCATCCAGGCCGTGAACAAGCTCGGCCTCGCGGTGCGCGGACTCTACGGAGAAGGCACCGAGGCGCTGGGGAACATCTTCCAGGTGTCGAACCAGATGACGCTCGGCGAATCCGAGAGCGACATCGTCGAGCGGCTCAACAAGGTCCTGCTCCAGATCATCGAGCACGAGGAGAACGCCTGGCTCAAGCAGGTCGCGGAGAAACCCAAGGTGGTCTTCAACCACATCGGCCGCGCCTACGGCGTGCTGTCGCAATCCCACAGCATCTCGTCAAAGGAGACGATGAACCTACTCAGCCTCCTCCGCCTCGGCGTGGACCTCGGCATGTTCGGCCCCACCCCGAAGTCGCTGGTGGACGAGCTGTTCCTGTGCAGCCAGCCGGCGCACCTGCAGATCGGCCATCCGGAGAAGCTCGACGCCGAGGCGCGCGACGCCTTCCGCGCCGACCTGCTGCGCCAGCGGATGAAGGCGGTGCCGGGACCCGACCACACCAAGGTCGCGAGCAAGCCGGAGTGAGCCGGCCGGCGCGGGCCTAGCGCAGCTTCTCGGGATTCAGGCCGAGCAGGTTCTTGGGCAGGAAACGTCCGTCCTTGCGGATCAGCTCGCCGTCGAACCACACCTCGCCGCCGCCCCATTCGGGCCGCTGGATGAGCACCATGTCCCAGTGGACGGCCGAGCGGTTCCCGTTGTCGCAGTCCTCGTACGCCTGGCCCGGCGTGAAGTGCAGCGAGCCGGCGATCTTCTCGTCGAAGAGGATGTCGCACATCGGCGACTGGATGTGCGGGTTGAAGCCGAGGCTGAACTCGCCGATGTAGCGGGCGCCGGCGTCGGTATCGAGGATCTCGTTCAGCTTCTTCTCGTTGGAGCCGGTCGCCTTCACGATCTTGCCCGCCTTGAACTCGAGCCGGATGCCCTCGAACTTCGTGCCCGAATAGAGCGTGGGCGTGTTGAAGGCGATGACGCCTTCGACCGAATCCTTCACCGGGCAGGAGAAGACCTCGCCGTCGGGGATGTTGCGCGTT
>CANGMH010000325.1 GCA_947454005.1 Verrucomicrobiota bacterium | reverse complement strand
GGACGCCGAGCAGGAACAGCAGGGCAGGGAAGGAGGCGCGGCGGAAGGGGACGATGCTCATGGCTTGGGAGGCGTCTTCTCGAACGTGGCCCAACCTTCGACCAAGGCGTCCATCACCTTGCTGCCGGCGAGCCAGGCGGATTCGAGGGCGGGCTCCATGCCGCTGTATTCTTCGGTCATGCTCTCGGAGGACTTCTGGCCCGGTCGCGGCGTGCAATAGTTGCTGCCGGTGCGCAAGAAGAGAAGGCGCTGGAAATCGACCTTGCCGAGCTTGGCCATCCGTTCCATCGCGGTGCAGATGCCGTGGTCCTCCATGTTGGTCATGACGAAATCGCCTTCGCCCTGGGTGTGGAGCCGGGTCCAGTCGTTGGCCCACCGGGTCATGGCCGTGCCGTGCCAGTAGCGGCAGGAACCGAGGCTCTCGCCGAGGATGACCTTGGGCGGGGCGGAGCCTTTCTCGAAGCCGGCGAACTCGGCGCGGTGCTTCCGGGCGACGTCGGTCTCGGGGATGACGATGTCCTTGGTCAGCGAATAGGCCCAGCCCACCAAGGCCGGATCGAGTTTCCAGGCCATCGGCTTGGGGGCCCAGTCGGCGTTCTTGGGGATCTCGTTCGGCTTCTTGCCGCCGATGGGGACGATGCCGTAGGGCCACCCGTCCTGCGCCTCGCGAGGATCGATCTCGTAGGCGATGTCACCATCGACGACCCAGCGGGCCCAGGCGGCGCTACCGACCGAGGCATTTTCGGGATCGACGCCCGCGATGCCGTTCACCAGCCAGTAGCTCCTCGAGAAATCGAACCGCGGATCGGCCAGCAGCGCCATGACCTGCACGGCGCTGCGGACGGTGGTGCCGGAGACGAATCCGTAGACGCCGGCATCGTTGTAGCGCAGCGGCCGGTCGACGCCCGGGACGACGATCGAGTTGGTCAGCTTGGCGCGCTCGACCCACAACTGGAACTCGCCCGGCTTGTCGCCGGTGTCCGCGCCGATCTCGAACGTGGCGACGACGACGACCTTCGGGCGGATGAGGTCGGCCGCCCAAGCGACCGACGCGACCCAACCGCCGAGGAATACGGAGACCGCGAGGCGAAGGAGTCGCATGGGATATCGGTTAGGGGAAGGGCGGAACGGAAGGCCACCACCCGCGGGCGGGTGGTGGCCACCGGACACAGGGACCGCGGGCCGGATCAGAACTTCAGCGTCACGCGGCCTTCGAGCCGGAACGGGAGGTCCGCGATGATGGACTCGTTGCCATAGACGGCGTTCGGAGCGCTCCAGTTCTTCTCATCGGTCGCGTTGAGCGCGGAGAGGCGGGCCTCGAAGCGCTTGTGGGTGTAGAACGCCGACAGGTCGAGCGAGTATTGGGCGGGGATGACGAGGGTGCCCTTGACGTTGTTGTTGATCTCGCTGGTGAAGACCAGGTTCGCGCTGGCGCCGAAGCCGTTGTCGAACTTGTAGGACACGAGGACGTTCATCAGATGCGCCGGGACGCCTTGCCGGCGGTACGGGGCGTCGGCGGGGCTCATGGTGAAGAAACGGTCGGAGGCCGGCGTGAGCGAGGTGTTGCCCACGTCGAACTGCGGCTGGTTCACCGTCGAATCCATGTAGGAGTAGCCGAACGTGACGAAGAGATTCCGGTTCGGCTGGTAGTTGGCCTCGAACTCGACGCCCCGGGTGAGGAACTTGACGATCGAGCGGTCCTGCTGGAGGTCGGCCCGGTCCTGCTGGAACAAGGCGAGGTTCAGGAACAGCCGGTTGCCGAAGAGCGTCTGCTTCGCCCCGAGCTCGTACAGCATCGCCTCGTTGCGGAGGATGGCGTTCGAGTAGTCCGCGTTGCCGGCGGTGGTGATGCCGCCGCCGTTGCCGGTCGCGCCGACCGGGTTCTGGCTGTAGTTGTAGGTCCCGTAGGTCGAGAACTCGGGCGTCCACTTGTAGACCAGGCTGCCGTTGCCGTTGGGCAGGCCGACGACGGTGGAGTCGCCTTTGAGATAGCCCGCGGGATCCTGGTACTTGGTGCTGAGCACGTCGATGCGGCCGCCGGCGAGGGCGGACAGCTTTTCGGTGATGTGCCAGTCCTCCTGGACGAACGGCGCGACGGTGAGGGCCTCGGAGTGGCCGGAATCGCCGTTGTAGGGCGTGTAGTAGCGGCCGGCCCAGCCGGGCACCGCCACGCGGTCGCCGTTCTTGGTCGAGGCGATGAAGGCGTCCGACCGGGTGATGTCGATGAAGCTGTGGTCCTTCGTCAGGTCCCACGCGTTGGCGGGCTCGAAGAAGAAGTCGTTGTAGGCGGTGACCTCCTGGTAGCGGAGGGAGAGGCCGGTGTTGACCTTGTGCTTCTCCAGGTCGAGGCGGAGCTCGGTGCGGTTCTCGACGCTCCAGCTCGGGTCGATGATCTCCGAGTAGTAGTACGAGCTGTAGGTCTCGCGGTCGACGTAGCGGTAGAACGTGTTGTTCGCGATGGTGGTGGAATCGCTGAGCTTCACCGTCTGGATCGCCTGGAGGTTGACCGAATGGCCCTCGGAATCGTCGCCCGGCTTCAGCGTGCGCAGGGAGCGGTCGATCTTCACCTTGGGCCCGAGGCCGATGGTGTTGCTGGTCGGGAAGCCGGACACGACGTTCTTCGCGTTCTGCGGGTCGGCGGCGCTGGCGGAGGTGCCGCCGTTGATGTTGGTGCCGGTCTGGTAGATGCCGTCGTCGATCAGCTCCTGGGTGACGCGGTTGAGGCCGAAGTTCTCGGTGTAGTTGCCCCAGAAGTACTCGGCGTTGAGGGCGAGCTCGTAGGTGTCGTTCGGGATCCAGCTGTAGGCACCGTACGCCGCCTCGGTCTTCTTGAAGCCGTCGCCGTAGTAGCTCCCGGAATCCTCGCCGGAATAGCTGATGCGATACGCCTGCGTCTTCGAGACGGGGCCGCCGAAATCAGCGCCCCAGCGGTACTGGTCGTACATGCCGACCTCGCCGAAGACGGAGCCCTGGAACTTGTCGAAGAAGGGCTTCTTGGTGATGTAGTCGATGTAGCCGCCGACGTACTGCGAAGGGCCGTAGACCGCGGTGGCCGGGCCTTTGACGATGTTGACCGACTCGACGGAGTTGAAGTTCACCGGCAGGCCGTTGCCGTTCGACGAGAGGCCGATGCGCATGCCGTTGCTGTAGGTGTCGGCGATCTGCGTCCGGATGTCGGGCGTGGTCGGGGCGCCGAAGTTGGAGCGGGTGTACGAGCTGGACGTCAGCTTGGAGAAGTCGCGCACATCCTTGATCGAGATCGCGTCCAGCTGGGCGCGGCTGATGATGGTGACGTTGCGGGGCGTATCGAGGATGGAACGGTCCGTGCCGTACACGGAACTGAAGGGCCGTGCCGTCGGCACGATCAGCTCCTCGAGGGGGACGCCTTCGACGACGACGCGATCCATCACGGCCGGGGCGTTGGTCTGTCCGAGCAGGGGGGCGGCGAGGCTCAACGAGGCCAGTGAGGTGGTGATGCTTTTTCGGGGGTTCATTTTAGGCAGGGTGGCCAACAACGGCCAGGCGTTGACGCTTTATTGGGATGGTGTGCTGTAAGGTGCCGGCCCTGACAGCCGGCGGGCGAGTCAAGCAGGCTCCATTCCACCCGACAATCCCGGCCTGTTTTCCGCGGGCCGCCGGTCCCGCTCCGCGGATGTCGCCGCCATGGCACGACAGATGCCTACCGCTCTTGCGAGGTCGCCACCCCAAGCAAGTGAACACCGATCCCATCCCGTCCTGGTCCACCCACGAAGCGCTCCGGCTCCTCGTCAACCAGCTCCAGCACGAACCCGGTTCGGTGGTCCACCGATCGAGCCTGGAGGACCGCCCGTTGCGCGGCACGACGCTGTTCCTCGCCCGCTGCACGGTGGAGACGCACTTCGGGCCGTTCGATGCCTACGTGTTCCAGGACATCATCCACAAAGGCTACATCATCGCCCTCGCCCACGGCGACATCTCCAAGGCGGAGCAGCTCCACACGCGGATCCATTCCTCGTGCGTGACCAGCGAGACCCTGCGCGGATGCGATTGCGATTGCGTCCAACAGCTCGAAGGCGCGTTGAAGGTCATCGGCGAGAAGGGCAACGGCATCCTGTTCTACCTGATGCAGGAGGGCCGCGGCGTCGGCTACGTGGCCAAGGCGCGTGACCGGATGGTGGTGCAGGCATCGCTGGACCAGATCTCCACCTTCGAGGCCTACCGCGCCATGGGGCTGCGCAAGGACCACCGGAGCTACGAGGACGTGGCGGACATCTGCTACCTGCTCGGCATCAAGGCGCCCTTCATCGTGCTGACCAACAACCCCGACAAGATCGCGGCGATGACGTCCCACGGGCTCAAGGTCGCGGGGACCGAGGCGTTGGAGTTCGAGCCGTCTCCGTTCAACGCCGCCTACCTGAGTTCCAAGGCGGATTCCGGTCACAGCCTGACCCAGCCCAACGGTCCCCACGTGATCCGGGCGCTCCCGCCCGAGCCCGTGTCGCCCTTCAAGCCCCATGCGCTGCCCAACGCGCAACGGTTCATCTACGCCGCGTCCTATTTCCTTCCCGTCAAGCCGGTCGACGACGAGATCATCTTGCCCGAAGAGCGGTTCCACCAGCTGTTCGGCGAGACGAAGATCGAGAGCTTCATGGGCGGCGAAGCCCCCTTGGTCCTCGATTACTACGTCATCCGCGGCAACCGGCTCCTGGTCCGGATCGACCCCAAGAACGTCGCCCGCCACAAGCGGGAGCATCCCGGCTCCCCCGTCTCCGCGCTGCTGACCACGCCCTACTGGTTCCGGGTCCATGTCTACTTCGACATCGTCACCAGCCAGGAGGCGGTCGTGCTGACCTACGGGAAGCCGCTGCTCTACGACGTGCCGGTGGTCCGCTTGCAGAGCGAGTCGCTCTTCAACCGGTTCCCGTTGGTCAGCATCGACAACCGCAACAAGTTCAAGCGCTCGGTCCAGGAGATCGTCCACTACGGGGTCGGCGCCATCTTCCTGCTCTATTTCGACGGCCGCGGCGCGGGCTTCGGCGCCTATGCCACCGACCGGATGCTGACCGAGGAGGGCGAGTCCTTCTCCAGCGACGAGGCCTACCGCCGTCTCGGCGTCGGCTACGACAGCCGCGACTACGACTC
>CANGMH010000324.1 GCA_947454005.1 Verrucomicrobiota bacterium | reverse complement strand
GCTGCCGAGGATCAACGCGCCCACGAGGCCGGGAACCAGCGATAGGACCAGCAGTTCCCGGTGGTCTCGGTCCGATTTTTGTGTGTCTTCCATGGAATCAAAGCAGGACCGGCTTCCGTTGCGGGCGGGAGCGAGGCTGGACGGTCGGTTCCAGATCGGCTCCGTGGACACGATCGCGCGCCCGACGAACCGATCGGCTGCGGCCGTCGGATGAAGGCGTGTCCTTCATCCAAGGGCGCAGGCAATGGATCGCACAGGCTGACGATCCGGGCGTCAGCCCCGCTTGGCCTCGGCGGATTTGTGGGGTTCCTTGGCGGTCCCCTTGTCGTCTTTCTTGGGTGGCGTGCCGCAGGTTTCTCCCGCGCCGCAGCATCCGCCGGTTTTGGTCAGGGACTCACGGATGAGCGCAAAGAACCCCGTTTTCGCCTTCGTTTCGTCTTTCATAGATCAGTGGTCATCAGGAACGCGGCGCGGCATCGGTGATGCCGGTCGTCCAGAGTCATCAATACTCTTGCAACGACTGCCAAAGTTGCAGGCGGGCCATGCAGAGGTCGTAGCAGGTCCGATAGTCGGAGCACTTCAGACAATCCTCCCACTCGTCCGCCTTCACCGTCACGGCGCGGCTCCGGACCACGACGCCGAAGCTTTGGACCAACAGGCCGAAGGCCTTGCCCTCGTTGCGTTGGTTCAGTTGCTCGTGCGACAAGTCAGGCATCCTCTGGCCGTAGCAGTGCTTTCGTTCAGGCATAGGAGTGTCCGTGCTCGAAGGTTGGGGCGGAGCCACCATCAGGCATCGCGCAACGTCCGAGGACCACCGCAAATCGGCGCTCGTCGGCCTCGGGGTCGCCTTGAGGTGACACCGACCGATCGTACGGCGGCCATTTTGGCGTTCACCGCGTCCACCTTCCGTCCGCGCGCTTCGACCGGCCACACGGTTCTTGGCAATCGCCAAGGATCGGTTGTTTCGGGGATCGCTCATCGGTCGACACAGCGAGAAGAACACGTACGCGGCGGGAGATCCGCGCGCCATGGGGTCGAACCCGACCTATCGATCAATGCCTGCCTGGGGTGGACAGGACCGGATGATCTCCGACGCCGGTCGAGCAGCGGTGACGCTGGCGGGGTGGACCCGGATGCGCGCGTGGCCGCGGCTTGCTTCGGTGCGCTGCCGATGCCGAAGACGCAGGGAGAAGTCACGGACCGGTGGCAGCCCGTCCATACCCTCCTGGGTAGGGTCCGCGCTGCCGCGCGGCCCCATCTGCCCTGCGTCTCCCGCTCAGGCGACTTCCACGAGTCGGAAGCAGCTGCCGACCTCCGCGACCACGGACCCTCGGAGGACGAGCCCGAACCCAACGCACAAGCCATGCTCAGCCTCCACATCGCTCGCGCCGACCTCCTCTGGCACGCCTACGAGAATCTTCCCTCACTCCACCTCAACGGACGGCTGCTTCCGATCGCATCCGCCATCGCGCCGTGGATTGAAAAGGCGGGACCGTTCATGAAATCTGGACCGAACCCTCGTGCGTGTCGCTCGTTCTCAGATCGGCCAGAACCCCTGCGTCGTCCGCCGGACGCTTTCGGGACTCCTTCTATCCTTAGTGGCAACCCTTTTCTCAGCCGGCGAACCGGCTACGGCGGCGCCTGCCCTGGAGGTCGCGGGCATCTCGGTGATCCCGCACATGCAGTCTGCGGAGCTCCGCTACCGGCGCGATCCGGATCCGCAGTTGGGCGCGCGTGTGCAGCTGTTCGTGCGCAATGTCTCGACCCGACCAATCACGCTAGATGCCAGCACGCCGTTGCGGCTGCGCGGGCAGGAGCCGGCCGGGTGGCTCGCGCGAGGGGATTGGGCGTGGCACGACTTCCCTTCGGCGTGGCCGTCGAACCAGCTGCTCCTGCCGCCGGGCGGGCTCACCTGCTGGACCTTCAACGGTCGTGGCACCGATTGGGGCGTCGGCACCACCGCCGATCTGGAGACCGGCCGCGGAGAAGACACGCAACGGTGGACCATCCGCATCGATCGTCCTCAGGTCTGGATCTCGGCGGTCACCTTCCTGTCGAGCAACGGAAGCGTGTTCCCGGATTCGCTGGTCTTCCATGTCGCCAACGGATCCGACGAGGCGGTGACGCTGCGGTCCTGCCGGCTATGGCTGCCGGATAGCAACGCCACGTGGCGCGCGTTGAGCCCGAAGATCTCCCTGACGAACCTGGCGGCGTTCCCTGCCGACCGGCGCATCCCCGCCCACGACAAGGGCGGCGCCCGCGCGACGACGGGAGCCCTGCCGCTGACCTATGCGGCGGTCGAGGTCGAGGTCGAAGATCCGGCCGGCAAACGAAGCTCGCTCTGGGCGCATCTGCGGATCAAGCGGGAGCGCTTCGACATCGGCGGCGGCTGGGTCGCGGCGGCGCTTGGCGGCAGCAACACGCTGCAGTGCGTGCCGTATCTCAAGACGCTGAAGCGGCTCCATGTGGACGCGGGCATGCACCAGGAAGTTCCCGGCTACACCGACAACCCGGACCTGTTCGGCGAATATCCGTTGAGATACATGAACCGGTTCCAGCCGTTGGAGCGCTACGACCAGGACGCGATGCTGCCGCGTCTGCATGCCGTCGAGTTCCTCGGCGAGCCCCAGTACGGCGGCGGGCGTCCGGTCCCGCCCATGGAGGTCTGGCGCGCCTTCGCCCCCTATCAGGCGACACGGCTGGCCACCTCGGTGACGCACAGCGAGGAACGGATCTGGCGCCTGTACGCGGGTCTCTCCGACTTCCCCCACTACGATGCCTACCGCGTCACCGCACCAGCGCCCGATGCGTGGACGAAGTATGATCGTTGGAACGGCGAGACCCTGCGCTGGGGTGCCCCGCTGGAGACCATCGGCGACATGTGCCGATCGCTGCGCGATCTCAACCGTCCGATGCCCGTGGCCTACTGGTCGCAGGGCGCGCATGACGGCTGGGACCGCGTCGGCGGCCGGCAACGCACGTCGCCCACACCGGACGAACTCCGTTCGCAGGCCTACCACGCGCTGGCGAGCCGCATCACGTCGCTCTACTGGTTCAATCTCAGCCTCAAGTCGCTGGTGAAGTTCCGCGACCTGCTGCAACCCATCACCGAGGTGGGCCGCGAGATCCGCCTGCTCGAAGGCATCCTGTTGGAGGGCGACGCCGGGCACTATTCGCGGACACGGAAACCCGACGGGTCCCCGGACTGGGATCTGGCGACCGTCTGTGCGCCGACCGGCGCGGCCCTGTTCGCCTTGGACCTCGCCTATGCTCCAGATCGGGCAGAAAAGGTGTTCCAGTTCGGTCCGCCACGTCCGGGCACGTGGCGGTTCCCGATGCCATCTTATCTGCGGGGCGTGGCCGACGTCTTCCGGATCGATGCCAACGGTATCCACGACGCCCGTTGGGAACGAACGGCGGATGGGATCACGATCACCGGAGAAGCGACTGTGGCCGGGATCTGGATCGCGGCGCCGGACCGAGGAATGCGGGCCAAGCTCGGTGAGCGGTTGGAACAGCTCCGTGCGGCGGAGGTCAAGATCGGTTTCGATCCCGCCCGCAACGACGGCGATTTCGACTCGCTTCGCCGCCTGGCGGCTGCGAAGTAGCGCAATGCGGGATCGCGGATCTGGGATCCGCAGGCTCTGCGGCAGGCGGGTGGGCCGGTCTTGCCGGCGTCCAGCCGAGTGCAACTCGGCGATGCGGCAGATTGAAAATCCGCGCTACGCGTGCGCGCCACTTACGGTCCCAAACCGCCGGGAGGGCGGACTTTCCAGTCCGCCCGTGCCGCCCGTATCCCAGCGCGTGGGCCTTGCCTCGTCTCCCGCCGCAGCCAACTCGGCGCCGGTAGCGGCACAGACCGGAAGGCTGCTTTATCGCGGGTTGGCAACCCGCAGGGCGTTGATGATTCCAAGGCGAACGAACCGCCGCCGCCCTGGCCGGCTACCAGCCGGCGACACAGCAGACTCCCAGTCTTGCGCTACACAGAGCCCACCGACTCCGACCGCACCCGGCGTTGATCTACGCCTTGGCCTTCTTGCCGAACTTCTTGGCGGCGGGCGCCTTCAGGGATTTGAACTCCTTGGTCAGATTGGTCAGCGAGGCCTCGATGCCCATCCGCTCCAGGCTGGTCGCGCCGACGAAGCCGACGGCGTCGGTCGCCTTCATCACGCGGTCCGCGTCGGCCGGGGTGTTGATGGGGCCGCCGTGACAGAGGAAGAAGATGTCCTTCCGCACGCGGGACGCGGCGTCGATGATCTCCTGGGTGCGCTGGATGGTGAAGTCCCAGCTCTTCACCGCGCTCTTCACGCCGATGCTGCCGCCGACGGTGGTGCCGACATGGGCGATGATCGCGTCGGCGCCGGCCTTGGCCATCTCGACGGCTTCTTCGGGCGAACCGACGTAGACGATGGAGAACAGGTCCATGCGCCGGGCGAGCGAGACCATCTCGTACTCCTTCTTCACGCTCATGCCGGTCTCTTCCAACACGCCGCGGAAATGGCCGTCCACGATGGTGTGGGTGGGGAAGTTGTTCACGCCGCTGAAGCCCATCTCCTTCACCTTGCCGAGCCAGTGCCACATGCGGCGGCGCGGGTCGGTGGCGTGGACGCCGCAGATCACCGGGACCTCCTCGACCACGGGCAGCACCTCATACTCGCCGATCTCCATGGCGATGGCGTTGGCGTCGCCGTAGGCCATCATGCCCGCCGTCGAGCCATGGCCCATCATGCGGAAGCGGCCGGAGTTGTAGATGATGATGAGGTCGGCGCCGCCCTTCTCGATGAACTTGGCGCTGATGCCGGTGCCGGCGCCGCCGGCGATGATGGCGTCGCCCTTCTTGATGGTGCTCATCAAGCGGTCGCGGACTTCTTTGCGCGTGTAGGGGTTGCCTTTGCCGGTCCAGGGATTGGGCATGATCAGGAAAAGATTTCGTCGAAACGGTGCCGAGGTTCAGTGAACGGCGTACATCGTACGAGCGGAGGCGGTCGGGCGACAATGTCCGAGAGGCACGCCGCCGTATCCGAAACGAAACGGCACGGGTCTCGGGTCTCGGGTCTCGGGTCTCGGGTCTCGGGTCTCGGGTCTCGGGTCTCGGGTCTCGGGTCTCGGGTCTCGGGTCTCGGGTCTCGGGTCTCGGGTC
>CANGMH010000323.1 GCA_947454005.1 Verrucomicrobiota bacterium | reverse complement strand
TCGATTTGTTGTCGGGGATGACGGGCTCGGCGACGGCGAGGACCTGCAGGCGCTCCTTGCCGTCGAAATCGCGGTTCCAGCTGAAGAGCGGCCAGAGATCGCGGCGACGGCGCTCGACACCGGTGACCGGGGAACGCAGGACGGTCTGCGAATACGGGAACCAGAGGATCCGCGTGCGCTCGCGTTCGATCTCGGGCGTGCGGACGTGGCGATGGGTGTACAGCGGCCAGAGGAAGAAATCGCTCTGCATCGACGCGTTGGTGGCCTTGCCCCAGAACGGCCAGACGCGGTCCGCGTGCTTCCCTTCGCCGCGGGCCCACCCGATGAACGGGAAGGGCATCCCCCATTCCTTGAACTTTTCCTTGTGGTCCTCCGTGTAGCTGAAGAACGGCCAGAAGAGCGTGGTGTTGTCGCGCTCCGGCGAGCGCTGGAGGCTGTAGAGCAGGATGAAGCTGCGGCGCCGCTCGGGATTCTCGGTGCCGAGCCCGAGGTCCTCGTGGTGGAAGAACGGGAAGAGGGCGAACCACTTGTCGTGGCCGGGCAGGACCTCGGGCTCGTCGGTGAGCGCGTTGGTGCGGACGGAGCTGGACTTGGTCTCGTGGCCGAGGAACGGGAGCAATTGCCATCCGCTCACGCCGCCGCCGTGGCGGAGGTGGAAGAACGGGAAGAGATAGTTGTCGGTCTCGACCTGGCCCTTGCGCGACCAGACGTAGAGCGGCGCGGCGACGAAGCGGACCTCGTCGCGGAAAAGATGGTTCCGGAAGTGCCCGTAGACGGGCAGCAGCGACCAGTAGTCGTTCGTCGGGTTCGACGAGCGTTGGGAGAAGAAGAAGGGGAAGAGGTTCCGGCGGCGCTTCGCCTCGTCGTCGAGCGAGAGGCTGCCCTGGAAATTCAGGAACTGCGCGAGATGCCAGCGGTACTCGGTGCCGAAGCGGTCGTAGCTGAAGAGCGGGTACAGGACGTCGAGCTCGGTGCGCTCGATCTCCGGTTCGCGGTAGAGCGACATGAACGGCGCGACGGTCCAGAGCGAGTTCGCGTTGGTCTCGCCCTTCTGCCACGCCAACAACGGCCCGAGCATCTCCTGGCGTTCGCCGCGCTCGAGCGTGAGGCCGAAGCGGTGCGCCAACGGGCCGGTCTCCAGGAGACCTTGCGCGGCCGCCGGGAGCAGGGCTCCTGCGGCGAGCATGAGGACGGGAAGAAAGCGGCGCATCAGCGTGGGCGGTGACAGTCCGCGAGCCTCGGGCGAGATGCAAGGGGCGGTCGGACCCGGCCCGCGCCCCGTCGTGGATCCCGCCTCAGATCGCCCGGGCGTCCATCCACAAGCTCGCGTGGAAGGTCTCGCCCGGCTTGAGCACGATGACCTCGCCGTCGGGACGGCCGAACGAGTTCGGCAGCGCGGTCCAAGGCTCGATGCAGTAGAAGGGAGCTTCCGTGCTGCCCGACCAGAGGGCCGCGAAGCGGTATGCCGGGCCCCCCTCGAAGTTGACCACCGATTCGATCCCGGCGACCGGGTCGACCAAGGCGATCTCCTTCTCGGCGAACTCGCCGAGGAACACCGTCATGCTCACATCGGTGCCGACGCCCAGATGCTGCGCCGGGAAAGGCTCGGCGAAGAACGTCTCCGACCTCCCGACCGGATTGTAGCGCGTCGCCCGCGGGAGCCGGACGTGGCAGCGGTTCCGCTCGTTGCCGGCACCGGGCGGCACGGCGAAGTACGGATGGATCCCCGTGCTGAACGGCAGGGGGGCCGCGTCGCGGTTCTCGACGGATTGCTCCAGCACGAGGCGTCCGCCCGCGAGCCGATAGGTCAACGTGTGCCGGAAGGCGAACGGATAGCTCGGCCGCGTCTTCTCGGAATCGGTGAGCTCCATCGTGGCGCTGGTGTCGGTCCGAGACACCAGGCTCCAGGGCACGCGCCGGGCGAAGCCGTGCTGCGGCGACTGCCACAGCTTCCCGTCGAGCTCGTACTGGCCCTCCTTGCCCTGGGCGACGTTGTAGGTGACATGGGGGAACAACACCGGGTTGCCGGCCCACATGCGGTCCGGATAACGCGCCACCACCTCGTCCGGAGCGTGGAGCACCTCGACCCAACCGCGACCGGGGACCCGCCGGGCATAGCGCACGAGCCAGCCGCCGAGTTCCGGATAGAGGGTGGCGATGGCGTCGTCGCCTTCGCGGAGCGTGATGGGTCCTGACATGCCGAGAAGCTATCGCCGCGAGGCGCCGGGAGGGAAGAAACGAAGCGGGAACAAGGCGATCCAACATGGTGTCATGGAGACAGCGTCCATGAGCCGCAAAGGCTCGCCAGCAGTGCCCACCGACCCGAGCGAAGAAGGTGTTGCTGGCCGCAACGAGGTCCGCGCGGGCGGGCCGCCCGCGCTCCTGGCCGGCTCAAGGAGATCCGTCGGCAGCGCGTCGACGACGATGAAGTCGACGGGAACGGGCTGCTTCTTCTCACGGCATCGGCTGCCACGACCGGTCCGGTCGCTGGACATCGCGGTCCTCCACGCCATGCTCCGGGCATGCCGGAAACCAAGCTCGATCGCCTGCGGGGACTGCTCCGGGGCTACGGGTCGTGTCTCGTCGCCTACTCGGGCGGCGTCGATTCCGTGTTCTTGGCCAAGGTCGCCCACGACGTGCTCGGGACGCGCGCGCTCGCGGTGATCGCCGATTCGCCGAGCCTGCCGCGACGCGAGCTACGCGAGGCGGTGGAGATCGGCGGGCAGTTCGGCCTGCCGCTGCGGGTCGTGCGCACCGGCGAGTTCCAGGACGGCCGCTATCTCGCGAACCCGACCGACCGCTGTTATTTCTGCAAGCACGCGCTCTTCACCGAGCTCGGGCCGTTGGCCAAGGCCGAGGGCTTCGCCGTGATCGCTTACGGCGAGAACGCCAGCGACCTCGGCGACCATCGTCCCGGCGCGCGGGCCGCGGAGGAGTTCCAGGTGCGGGCGCCGCTGAAGGAAGCGGGCCTGACCAAGGCGGAGATCCGCGAGCTGTCGGCCCGGCTCGGACTGCCCACGGCCGACAAACCGCAGCTCGCCTGCCTGAGCTCGCGCATCCCGACCGGCGAGGCGGTGACGCCCGCGAAGCTGCTGATGGTCGAGGAGGCCGAGTACGCGCTGCGCGACCTCGGGTTCCATGATGTGCGCGTGCGTCACCACGAGACGGGACCGGGGGCGACCGGACACCTCGCGCGGATCGAGGTCGGAGCCGCCGAGATCCCCCGGCTGCTCGCCGATGGTGTGCACACGATCGTGGCCGAAAAGCTCCGCGCGCTCGGCTACGCGCACGTGACGCTCGACCTCGCCGGCTACCGGCGCGGCAGCACCAACGGCGTGACCAGCGTTCCCATCGCCTTCCGCGCTTGAGGCGGCGCGGACGATCTGGTCCCTTCGGGCCGAGCTCCATGCGTCCCCGTTTCGCCAACTTGTTGCTTCCGCTGGTGACCGCCGTCCTGGCCGGCTGCGCCTCGGTCCGCGACACGATCGCCCCGGGGATCGTCGTGCCGGACGCGGCCGGGCATCCGGTGCGCCCGCTCTCGACGAAGGACGCCGTCGCGGTCGTGTTCGTCTTCCTCGCCAACGATTGCCCCATCGCCAACCGCGCGGTCCCGGAGCTGCTCCGCTTGGAACAGGCCTATGCGTCGCGCGGCGTGAAGTTCTGGCCGGTACATGCCGGCGCCGATGAATCCGACGCCTCGGTCCGCGACCACGCCCAGGAATTCGGTCTGACGACCATGCCGTTGCGCGATCCGGAACTCCGGCTTGCCCGCGATCTTGGCGCGCGGGTCACTCCGACGGCGGTCGTCGTCTCGCCACGCGGAGAAGTGTTGTATCGCGGACGCATCGACGACCGCTACGCGGCGCTCGGGCAATCGCGTCCGGAACCGACCCGCCGCGACCTGGCGCTCGCGATCGAGGCCGTCGTGGCCGGGAAGCGCCCCGAGCTCGCGGAGACACCGGCGGTGGGCTGCCGCATCGGAGGGACCCGATGAGATCCATCGGCGTCCGGACCTCGACCATGGCGTGGCCGGTGCTCGCGCTCGCGGCGGCGATGGTGCATGGCGATGTGTCCGGAGCGGTTCCGACCTTCACGCGCGACGTCGCGCCGGTCGTGCTCCAGCACTGCGCGCCGTGTCATCGGCCGGGCCAGAGCGGTCCGTTCCCGCTGCTCACGTTCGCCGATTGCCGCAAACGCGCGGCGGACCTCGCGGACATCACCGCGCGGCGGGCGATGCCGCCGTGGCTGCCGGGCGGGCCGCACGGCCGGTTCGTCGGGGACCGCCGGATCAGCGACGCGCAGATCGCGCTGTTCCGCGCCTGGGCCGACGGCGGTGCGCCCGAGGGCGACCCGAAGGACCTGCCGCCGCAACCGGTCTGGCCGGGCGAATGGCAGCTCGGCGCGCCCGACGCGGTGGCGCAGATGCCGTCCGCATACACGCTCCGCGCCGGCGGCAAGGACGTGTACCGGCACTTCGCGTTGCCGCTGGGCAAGGCGCTCGACCGGCCGCGCTGGGTGCGGGCGTTCGAATTCCATCCTGGATCGCCGCAAGTGCACCACGCGTTCATCTACCTGGCGCGGACGAACGACACCCGCCGCCTCGACGCCGCGGACGCGGAGACCGGGTTCGGCGGCATGGACACGCCTCCGGAGGTGCGCAGCCCGGGCGGCTATTTCTTGAGCTGGCAGCCGGGCAAGACACCTCTGCCCCTGCCGCCGGGCCTCGCGTGGCGGCTCGCGCCCGGGATGGACCTCGTGGTGCAGATGCATCTGGTGCCGGGCGGGAAACCGGAGCCGATCGCCTCCAGCGTGGGCCTTTGGTTCACCGATGTGCCGGCGACGAACCAGCCGGTGAAGCTCGGGCTCAACGTCTACGACATCGACCTGCCGCCCGGCGCGACGAACGTGGTCCACGAACGCGAGTTCCTGCTGCCGGGCGACGCGGACCTCTTGGCCGTCCTGCCGCACACGCACTATCTCGGACGGCGGATCGAGGCGTGGGCCGACCTGCCGGACCGCACGCGACGGGACCTGCTCGCCATCCCGTCGTGGGATTTCAACTGGCAGGGCGACTACCGCTTCGCGGCACCGGTCCCGTTGCCGCGCGGATCGCGGCTGCACATGCGGTTCACCTTCGACAACTCGGCGGCCAACCCGCGCAACCCG
>CANGMH010000322.1 GCA_947454005.1 Verrucomicrobiota bacterium | reverse complement strand
GACCTCCTGCAGTTCCTCGACCGCGCCGGTGTCGAGCAGCGCGAACTTGCCGTTCTTCAGCTTGCGCCCTCCGCCCTGGAGCAGCTGCTGGATATCGGCCGGGCTGAAACGCTCGCCGGCGCCGGACACGTAGCCGACCTCCAGGTCGAACCACTGCTCGCCGCTCGGAAGCACGCGGAACTGCGGCGTGATGCGCTCGAAGTTCTTCTCCGTGCTGCGTTCCAACCGCTCTTCCAACGAAACCTCCCACTCCCGTTCCATCCGCGGATGCTCCCGCGAGAAGAAGGCGATCACCCGGTCCTGCCCCGCCATCTGCCACTTGCCCTGCGGGTCCGGTCCGACGAAGCCGGCGGCCCGAAGGCGCATCAGCGAATTGTGCTCGGCGAGCAGGTCGCGGGTCGAGTAGCGGCGCGGATCGGCCGGGTCGGGAAGCCACGCGGATTCATCTTTCGCCGTGACGCCGACGGTCATGATCCGCGGTCCGTAGGCGCATTGCAGCGTTCCGGTCAGCTGCGCCAGCCCGCCCGCCAGGTTGAAGATGAACTTCGGCGGCTGCGGCGAGAGCGAGAAATCGTCGAGGGTGAAGTTGCATTCCACCGGGCTCACCGCGGCGAGCTTCGGCCAATCCTGCGAGAGGAACTGCGGCACCTGCGCCCGCGGCACGCGGATCTCCCGGCGCAGCACCTCGCGGAACTGCGGCGCGAGCGCGAGCGGACGGAGCGAACGGGGCCCGAGCGCCCACGCGGTCGTCCCGTCGGTCAGGACCACCGGCGGTTTCACGCCCGGCTTCATCCACAAGGTGATCTCGCCGTCGTCCTCCAGCCCCGCCCGCAACGGCAACGGGGCCGGGTCGCGCGAGACCTCCAGCGGCTGGTCGCGCCCCATCGAGATGCGCGGATGCCCCGCCATCTTGGGCAACAAGGCCAACAGGTCCTTCGCCGGTAGCTGGACCATCCCCGGGGTGTCGCCCCCGGCCAAGAGCTCCGCCGCGTCCAACAGCGCCGCGTCCTGCGCCGAGAGCGCGAACGGACCGGACCTGGCCAAGGCGTTGAGCGGCGAGCGGCCGCGCCGGGTCACACCTTCGAACACCACCACCGCGCGGCCGCGGGCCACGGCCTCCGCGAGGTTCGGCGGGAAGATCACGTGGACCTCGAGCGGCTCGCCCGCGTCTGAGCGCCGGAGCTGGACGGATTCCTTGGCCGCCGCGGCCGGCGTCACCGTGGCCAGCGTCCCCTTGCCCGCCGCGGCCTGTGCCGCCGGCTTCAGGAGATGCAGACCGACCGCGACGGAGTGCGCGCAGATGGAACCGTCCTCGCGCGACTGGCGGCAGGTGCAAATGTTCTCGACGTCGAAGCTGCTGTTGATGACCAACCCGGCGCGGTAGCTGGTCTCGCCCGCCATCACCACGCCTTTGAGCAGCGGCGGCGTCCAGTTGGAGGACAGGACCTTCCCCGCCGCGAGCAGCGCGCGGGCGAGTTGCACGGCCTCCCAGCCGGCCGTCTTCTGGAAGAACGCATCGTTGATCTGGACATCACCCATCGGGACCCGGAGCCTAAGCAAGGCCCCGACCCGAGGGCGAGGATCCGTCGAGGTCCATCCACGATCGGGAACCTCCGGGAGCGGATGCCGTCGTCAGGCAGGCGTGCCGCGGGCACATTCTCCCGACAGGCGGACGTCCTCGCCGCACGAGGACACCTTGCGCGATGTCAGCGGGCCGTCGAGGCGTCAACGACCCGGACGAATCCGCCCTGCGCGGCCAACGGGAGCACCGCCGTGCGTTCGGTCGTGGTCGTGAGATCGGACCACGGGTCGGTCAGGCCCGGCTTGGCCTGCACGGTGAACGGTCCGGTGCCGCCGCTCCATCCCAGCATCAGGCCGGCTGCCGTCACCGAGGGAGCCGCCAACAACGGCGGCCTGGGAGCGGGCGGTTGGTCCAAGCTCTTCCCGGCGAGACCGCGGAGGTAGATGGCAAGGATCTCGGGAGCCTCCAGCTTGCGGCGCCACAGACCGAGGTCGTCCACCACCATGTCGATCTCCGCGCTCCCGAAATCGGTGTAGTTGCCCGTGCCGTCCTGGCCGATGTTGACCGAAAGACCGAGCCCGTCGGTGTCGATGTCGCCGAGCACGGGCACGCGCGCGGAAGAGACCGGAAGTCCGTCGACATAGGAATCCACGTTGCCCTTGCGCGAGACCGAGACCGTGAGGAGATGCCAGGCGCCGTCCTTCAGACCGGCCTTCGGGCGGTCGGCGACCGTGCCGTTGGCGCTGGCGACGTTCACCCGGAACGCGCCGTCCTCCTGCGAGAACAGGCCCCATCCGCGATTGCCGATGTTGCTCCAGTCCTTGTTGGAGATCAAGGCCTGGTCGTCCGCTTGGCTGATAATCTTGGCCCACATCGACACGGAGAAATCCGTGCCGGTGAAGCCGTCCCCGAACCTCAGCGGCGCAGGATAACCCAAGGAGACATAGGCGTCCGAAGTGCCATCTCTCTTGTTCGTGACCCGCACGCCTTTGCCGATCATCCCCGCCTCGAACGTCGGCTGGTTCTTCGTCCCCTTCGCGCGGGCGTCGGATCCGTTCCCGGACGCATCGGCGTAGGAGTCGTCGAACTTGAGGTGGGCGACGAGCCCCGGCCGGACATCCGTCGACGGCACCACCTTCAGGCCCGCCGGCCGGCTCGTCACCGACCCGCCGCTGTTGCTCGCGACGACAGTGTAGTCGCCGGCATCGGCCAGGGCGACCGCGGCGATCGTGTAGGTGGCGGCCGTCGCCCCGGGGACCGGTGTCCCGCCGAGCGTCCATTGGTAGGTCACGCCATCGCCCTCCGCCGCCGCGGTGAACACGACACCGTCGCCTTCGAGACGGGTCGCCCCCACCGGCTCCACCGTGAAGATCGGCGAGAAGGAGACCACGGAGAGCTTCGCGACCTGGCTCGCGACCGATCCGCCGCTGTTGCTCGCGAGGACGGAGTAATCCCCGGCGTCGCCCAGCTTCACAGCCGCGATCGCGAAGGCGGCGTTCGTCGCTCCGGCGATCGGTCTGCCGTCCAACCTCCACTGATAGGCCACGCCGTCCCCGTCGGCTGCGGCGGTGAACGCCATCGGTGAGCCGACACGTCGGGTCGCGCCCACCGGCTGGGTCGTGAACACCGGAGCCGGCACCACCACGGCCAACCGCGCGACCTGGCTCGTGACCGAGCCGCCGCTGTTGCCGACGACGACCGTGTAGTCGCCGGCATCGGCCACGTCGACCGCCGTGATCACGTAGCCGGAGTTCACCGCTCCCGGGATCGCCAGCCCGTCGCGCCTCCATTGGTAGGACACCCCGCCGCCTTCGGCCGCGACGGTGAACGCCATCGACGTGCCGACCCGTCTCGCCCCGCCGACTGGCTGGAGGGTGATGACCGGCGCCGGCACCGAGACGACCAACAAGGCCGGCTGGCTCTTGACCGCCCCGCCGCTGTTCCTCGCGACGACGGCGTAGGTCCCGGCATCGGCCGGCGTCACCTCGGCGATCTCGAGGCTCGCCTTCGTGGCCCCGGGGACCGGCGCGCCGTCCCGTTCCCATTGGTAGGTCACGCCGACACCCTCGACCGCGGCGGTGAACACGACCGTTGATCCGGCGAGGCGCGTCGCGCCGACCGGCTGGACCGTGAACACCGGTGCCGGCAGCACCACGGTCAGCCTCGCCGGACGGCTGAACACCGTTCCCCCGCTGTTGCTGGCGACCACGGTGTAGATGCCGGCGGAGGCCACCGTGACCGCCGCGATCGTGTGGCTCGGTCCCGTCGCCCCGACGATCGGTCTCCCGCCGAACCGCCACTGGTAGGTCACGTCGGTCCCTTCGGCCGACGCGGTGAAAACGACCGCGCTGCCCAAGGGACGGGTCTCGTCGACCGGCTGCGATGTGAAGACCGGCGGCGCGACCACGACGGTCAGCTTGGCTGCCTGGCTCGTCACCGCCCCGCCTCCGTTCCGGGCGACGACGGTGTAGTCGCCGGCGTCGGCGACGGCGACCGCCGCGATCGAATGGACGGCGTTGGTCGCCCCGGGGATGGGCTTGCCGCCAAGGTTCCACTGGTAGGTCACGCCGATGCCGTCGACCGCCGCCGTGAAAGCCACCGAGGTGCCGACCGTGCGCTTGGCCCCGACCGGCTGCGCGGTGAAGACGGGCGCCACGACGACCACGGCCAGCTTGGCCGCCAGGCTCGTCGCCGATCCGCCGCCGTTGCTGGCGACGACGGTGTAGTCGCCGGCGTCGGCCGCGGTCACCGCCGCGAAGGCGAGGACGGCGTCGGTCGCTCCGGGGATCGGCGTCCCGCCCTTTCTCCACTGGTAGCTCACGCCTCTGCCGGACGCTTCCGCGGTGAACGCGACCGCGGTGCCTTCGAGACGTGTCGCGCCGATCGGCTGGACCGTGAACGCCGGCGCCACGACGGACACGGTCAGCGTCGCCGCCCGACTGGTCACCGACCCGCCTCCGTTGCTGGCGACGACCGTGTAGTCGCCGGTGTCGGCCACGCTGGTCTCGGCGATGGTGTAGCTGGCGTTCGTCGCCCCGGAGACGGGCCTGCCATCGAGCTTCCATTGGTAGATCACGCCGCTGCCCGTGGTCGCCGCGGTGAACGTGAAGGCGACGCCATCAGGACGGACGGCACCGACCGGCTGGACCGTGAACACCGGCGCCGCGACCTCGACGGCCGTCGCCGCCACCGGCGCGGAAAGAGGCCCGGTCACCGGCGCGCCCGCGGGTCCGAACCCGTCGGCGATACGCGAATAGCCGACCGCCAGGACCAGCCGGGACCCGGGCGGGATCGCGAGGCCCCCGAGGGGCACCTTGAAGGCGTCGGCCGCCGGGTCCAGGTCGACCGCGGCGTTGTCGCGGAACGAAGCCAGGTAGACGCCCGGCAACGCCGGACCGTTGGTCACCGACGCGGGGTCGGCGAGGTACACGTCCACCTCCGAGAGCGGATAGAGCTCCGTGAGCACCGGCGGAAGGGTTCCCACGAGGAACCCGCCCTCCGTCGAGGCGATGACCGGAAACGGGCTGAAGGCATCGGCCAGCACATCGGAATAGAGCTCGGAATACAGCCCGTTCACATCGCCGTCCGCGAACGGGAAGCCGGCGAACGCGCAACCGACGATGATGTTCCGCCGCGCGAGGAAGCGCAG
>CANGMH010000321.1 GCA_947454005.1 Verrucomicrobiota bacterium | reverse complement strand
GTATCGGCGGAACAAAGGTGTGTTCGCGGCGGGTGCCGCCGTGGCGGTCGCACTGGTGTTCGGGATCATCGTCAGCGCGTGGCAGGCGGTGCGGGCGACCCGCGCGGAAGCGGAAGCCATCGTGGAAAAGGCCCAGGCCCTCACCGAGAAGGCCAATGCCCAAGGCGCGTTGCAGTTCATCCAGGATGACGTGCTGGGCCAGGCCAGCCCCGGTTATCAGCCCGATCGCGACCTGACCGTCCGCGCCTTGCTCGATCGCATCGCCGGACGGCTCGACCTCGCCACCAACCGTCCGCCGCTGGTCGAGGCTTCCATCCGGCAGACGCTCGGCTCGGTCTACACGGAACTCGGCGACTATCCCAAGGCCATCCAGCACTTTGAGAACGCGCTGCGCGTCCAACGCGAGAACCTCGGAAGGACCAACCTGGACACCCTGCGATCGCTGAATGGTCTGGCCACGGCCCACTGGTTGGGTGGCTCGCCGTCCCTGGCCGAGCCGCTCACCCGCCACGGACTCGAAGCGAGCCAGCGGACCTTGGGCGAAACGAATGCGCTCACCCTCCAGTTCATGCAAACGCGGGCCTTCGTCTTGATGCTCTTGGGCGAAACACCTTGGACTGAAGTCGAGGCCCTGTTTTTCCGCACCCTGGCCTTGCACCGTGAAGTTCTGGGTCCGGATGACCCGGCGACACTGCGATTGGTCTACGGCTTCAGCCTGGGCTGCATTTATCATCATCAGCCAGCAAAGGCGGAGTCATTGCTCGTGGATGCCCTCGATCGCGCCCGACGCGCGCTGCCCGAGAAACACCCCACCACCAGCAGTCTGACAGTAATGCTGGCCGTTGACTCTTTGTGGCTGAACCACCTCGAGAAGGCCGAAGCCCTGGCGCTCCAGGCCGTGGAACTGCGCCGGAGCACTCTGGGCGAGGACCATCCTCTGACCCAGGGGACGGTCAGCATCCTGGCCTACATCTATGTCACGCAACAGCAGTTCGACAAAGCCAGGCCGCTCACGGAAGATGTCCTCAATTACAGTCGGCGCCTGCCTCTCGAAAAAGGCGTGTTCTTGGCTCCGAATTTCAGCCTTTTGGGATGGGCTTACCTCGAACAAGGCGATGTCGCCCGAGCCGACACCCTTTGCGAGCTGGCGTGGCAGGCCGTGCGGCGGAACCCAGGCTTCAATCCGGTAGCGAGCCCGCGAATCTTCGTCGCCCTGGGCGCAGTCCGTTTGGCTCAGCAGAATTACGCCGAAGCCACGACGTTGCTGCGGGAAGGCTTGCACCTGACGGAGAAGCACGAACCGGGCGCGGGCGTGCGGTTTGAAGCGTTGAACCTGCTCGGCGCGAGTCTGGCGGGCCAAAAGAACTACGCCGAGGCCGAACCGCTCCTGATCGAGAGCTGCCAAGGACTCCAACAGCACCAAGGTAGCCTGCCCCCGATTTTCAACGCCCCGCGGCGGATCAAGGAAGCCCTCGAACGGCTGGTGCAACTCTACGATGCCTGGGGCAAACCCGCCCAAGCCGCCGAGTGGAAAGAGAAACTGGCCGCGTTCCAGCAGGCCGCCAAAGCAGCTGAGAAGAATGGGGCGCAGCCGTGAAACCTGTCGTCATCTTCCAAAGCGCCAGAGGACTGGCGCACTCCAAGACCTGGCGGACATACCAGCGGCCCCGTCGGTCGCGAAGCGTCTTGGACTGCGGTAGTCCTCTACGGCTTTTCTTCCGCGAGCCGCCTTGGGCAACCCGGCCCATGGCAGATGTGGCGCACGCTTGCGTGGACCGAGATCAACGCGGCAGAGGCGAAGGAGAAAACGGAGGGCAAACAGCCATGAGCGCGCCCCTCGTCATCTTCCAAAGCGCCAGAAGACTGGCGCACTCCAAGACCTGGCGGACTTCCCGGCGGCCCCGTGACTCGCGAAGCGTCTTGGACTGCGGTAGTCCTCTACCGCTTTTCTTCCGCGCTTTCCGAGAGTCAGTGCCGCAGGACGAACCATCACGATGAGCGACGTCACCCAGATCCTCACCGCCGTGCGCGCGGGCGACGACGCGGCGGCCGAGCGGCTGTTCGAGCTGGTCTACGCCGAACTACGTCAGGTCGCGGCGGCGGCCTCACAGGGTCACCAAGTTCACCCCGGCGATGTTCTCGAAATGCTTCCGGTTAAAGGTGGCCAGTTTGCTGCCGCGATGGCAGGCGGTTGCCGCCACGATCAGATCGTGGCAGCCGGGCATCTTGCCCGCTGCCTCAAGCTCCGCCCAGATGCGGGCGTGTTCGCGAGCGATCTCAGCCGTGTAGGGGATGACCGGAAGCGGTGCGAGCACGGCTTCCAGATACGCCTGCCGGCGTTGGCGGTGTCCGCCGGTCGCGCGCTCCACGCCGTGCCAGAGTTCGGCCACGGTGATGGCGGCCACCTCGAATTCTTCGTCCGGCTGATCGGCCAGCCAGCCCGACAGATCAAACGCGCCCTTCTCGCCACGGATGATGACGTCGGCATCGAGGATCACCGCCATTTGTCCTCCGGGGCGCAGAGGGCGGCGCGGGCCGCCCGGAGATCCTCGGACCAACGGCTGGATTCCTCGGCGGAGAGACGCGCGCCCACAACCGCCTCGGCCAGCTCGCGCCCCGTGCAGCGGCGTTCGATCGGAGCCAGCCGGGCCACGGGCGTCTCGCCTTCCACGACCACGAACGTCGTGTGTTCACGGCGTGCCCTGCCGATCCAGTCCGTGAGGTCGGAGCCGGCCGTTTCCAGCGCGACCATCGTCTCTTTCATGACGCGACCTTACCGCAGCCTCCGTGTCAAAGCCAAGTCGAACGAGGCATCGGACCAGGTCGACCAAGAAGCGGACCCGGATCGAAATCCATGAGCGACGTCACCCAGATCCTCACCGCCGTGCGCGCCGGCGACGACGCGGCGGCCGAGCGGCTGTTCGAGCTGGTCTACGCCGAGCTGCGGCAGGTCGCGGCGCAGAAGATGGCCCGCGAATCCGCCGGCCACACGCTCCAGCCCACCGCGCTGGTCCACGAGGCGTGGCTGCGGCTCGGCGCGGACGCCCAGCCGCACTGGCAGAACCGCGCGCACTTCTTCGCCGCCGCCGCGGAGGCGATGCGCCGCATCCTCGTGGACCGTGCCCGGCGCAAGCACGCCCAGCGCCGCGGCGCCGGCGTCGAACACGTCGAACTCGACGGGCTCCAGATCGCCGGCCCGGTGGACGACGACCAGTTGCTCGCGTTGAACGAGGCCCTGGACCGCTTGGCCGCCGTGGATCCGCCGAAAGCCGGGCTGGTGAAGCTGCGATACTTCGTCGGCCTCACCACCGAGCAGGCGGCGAAGGTGATGAACGTCTCCGAGCCGACGGCGAAGCGGTGGTGGGCCTACGCCAAAGCCTGGCTGTTCCGCGAGATGCAATCGGGCGGCTCGGCACCGCTCGTCCAGGCATCGCCGTCGCCATCGCCGCAGGCGACGACGAGCGCGGTGTCGAGCGTCGGGCGCCGCGCGGTTTGACCTCGCCCGATCCGGGCGCTTGCCGCGCGGACGGACCCGGAGGAATGTCCGGCCCGATGATCCGCCCCGGCATCTCCACCGTCCGCAGCGCCGTCCTGATGGTCGCGCTCGGGTCCGCAACGATCTTCTCCGCCATCGCCGCGCCAAGGCCGATGACCTTCGACGACCTCGTCGCGTGCCACCGGCTCTCCGACCCGCAAGTGTCGCCGGATGGCAAGTGGGTCGCCTACGTCGCCACCGACGCGGACAAGGCCGCGAACAAGACCGACAGCGACATCTGGCTCGTCCCGGCGGACGGCGGCGCTCCGCGCCGGCTCACCAGTTCGCCCAAGCACGACCGGCATCCGACCTGGTCACCGGACGGCCGGTGGATCGCCTTCGAATCGAACCGTGGCGGCGACTTCCAGGTCTGGGTCATCCCGTCCGATGGCGGCGAGGCGCGCAAGCTCACCTCGGTCTCCACCGAGGCCACGCAACCGGTCTGGTCGCCCGACGGCAAGAACATCGCCTTCGTGTCCGCCGTGTTCCCGGAGTTCTCCGACCAGCCGTTCGCGCGCTCCGACAAGGCGAACAAGGAGAAGCTCGAAGCCCGCGAGCAGAGCAAGGTGAAGGCCCGCGTCATCACCAAGCTGCTCTACCGGCACTGGGATTCCTGGGTCGACGACAAGCGCCAGCACCTGTTCGTCGTGCCCGTCGCCGAAGGCGCCGTCGCGGGCGAACCGCGCGACCTCACGCCCGGCGACCGCGACGCCGTCCCGACATCCGACACCTTCAGCGCCGGCGACGAGTTCGCCTTCTCCCCCGACGGCGCGGAACTGGCCTACACCGCCACGCCCACGCCGCCGCACAGCGAGGCCTGGAGCACCGACCATGACCTGTGGGCCGTGGACCTGAAGTCGGGAGCGCGGCGCCAGCTCACCAAGAACCCCGCCGCGGACGGATGCCCCCGGTACTCGCCCGACGGCAGATCCATCGCGTACCGCGCGCAGGCCCGTCCCGGATTCGAGGCCGACCGTTGGCAGCTGATGCTGCTCGACCGCGCGACCGGCGCGAGCCGCGGCCTGACCGCCGGCTTCGATTCCTCGGTCGAGGACATCACCTGGATCCCCGGATCGAAGACGATCGTCATCGCCGCCGAGGACAAGGGCACCAAGGCGTTGTGGACCGTCTCCACCGCCGGTGAAGACGTGAAGCCGCTCGCCACCGGAGGCGTCTCGGGCGAGGCGGACGCAGCGCCGGACGGCAAGTCGGTCGTCTTCACCCGCCACCACATGGGCGCTCCGGCCGAGGTCTTCCGCGCGTCTCTGGACGGCGCCGGGGCGAAGGCGTTGACGCATGTGAACGATGCGCTCGTCGCGCAGCTCGATCTGGCGCGACCGGAGACGGTCACGGTGCCGGGGGCGGGCGGCACGCCGGTTCAGATGTGGATCCTGAGGCCGCCCGGTTTCGATCCGGCGAAGAAGTGGCCGCTCGTCTTCTGGGTCCATGGCGGGCCGCAAGGCGCCTTCATGGATTCGTGGTCCTATCGCTGGAACCCGCAGGTCTGGGCGGCCCAAGGCTACGTGGTCGCGATGCCCAACCCGCGCGGTTCGACGGGATTCGGCCAGAAGTTCACCGACGAGATCTCCGGCGACTGGGGCGGCAAGGTGGTGGACGACCTGATGGCGTGCCTCGCGCACC
>CANGMH010000320.1 GCA_947454005.1 Verrucomicrobiota bacterium | reverse complement strand
GGTCGGCCGCGGCGATCTGCATGTTGCGGGTGCGGTCGCCGGTGCGGGCCGCGTTCAGGTCGGGCGCCGGGATGATGCAGCGGACGGTCAACGGGATGGGGCCCACGGACGAGTTGATCGTCGCGGTCTTGGTGATGGTCCCGTACTTGTTGCGCAGGTCGACGGTCACGCCGATCTCGCCGTGCTCGCCGGGGGCGATGACCCACGGTTGCTGGGGCAGCTTCGCCGCGGTGCAGCCACAGCTGGTGTGGACGTTCTGGATGGTGACCGTCTCCTTGGAGACGTTGGTCAGCGCGAAGGTGAACTTCGCCTCCGTCTCACCGGCCTTCGCGGCGTATTCCTTGAGCTTGGAGTCCCATGCGAGGGCGTCGGGGTTGTTGACCTTCGGCGTGACGGCGAGCGTCGGCGTGGACTGCGGCAGCCCGACAGATCCTTGGACGGAGGCCGCGCCGGTCCCGGCGACCTGGTTGGTGCGGAGCCGGATCGGGCGGCTGACGATGCGCGGCGTCGCCGGACCCCCTTGCGGTGCGGCCGGCGGTTGCGGCGGCAACGGCGGCGGCTCCGCGGCCGACGCGACCAGCAGAGAAAAGGAAAGGACCAGCCCGGACGGGAGGAGCCGGCGCAGCAGAGCGGTCATCTTCATACGACGCGAGAACCGATAGCAGCGCGCGGGGAGTTGGACGAGGGGGAATTGCGGGAGCCGGTCCGCGGACCCCGGCTTGGCTTCGGCGCCCGATCTGCTACGGTGGCCGCACCTCCATGAAACACGCCCGCATCCTGACGCTGGTCCTGTTGTCGTCGTCCGCGCTGACCGCTGCGGAGCCTGCAAAACCGGTCGATGTCTCGAAGATCCCGTTGCCCGTGCCGCGCAAGGTCGACTTCACGCAGGAGGTGTACCCGATGCTCAAGGAATCCTGCTTCTCCTGCCACGGTGAGCAGAAGCAGAAGGGCAAATATCGCTGCGACACCAAGGAAGGCGCCTTCAAGGACACCGACCACGGCCCCACGATCGTCCCGGGCCACAGCGAGAAGAGCTCGCTCGTCCACATGGTCTGCGGGCTCATCGACGAGATGCTCATGCCGCCGCCGAGCGACAAGCCGGGCCAATCGGAGAAGCTCACCGACGCGCAGATCGGCGTGCTGCGCGCCTGGATCGACCAAGGCGCGGTCTGGCCCGACGGCCCGATCGCGGATGTCGTGAAGCCGGTCACCTTCGCCGCCGATATCGCGCCGCTCTTCGCGGCGTCGTGCGCCGCCTGCCATTCGGGCGCGGACCCGAAAGGCGGCTTCGGCGTCGGTTCGGCGGAATCCGTGGCCAAGGGCGGCAAGACCTATGGCAAGGCGGTGACGCCGGGCGACCCGGCGAAGTCGCCGCTCGTCACCATCGTCGCCGGGCTCGACGAGGACCTGCCGCTTCCCGAGAAGCACAAGTTGCCGGCGAAGCAGCTCGATCTGGTGAAGCGATGGGTCGCGCAGGGCGCGAGATGACGCAGGGGCCGGCGCCGCAAGGCGTCGCCAAAAAATGACAATGCGTCGTTAGCAGGACTTCCGACGACCGGGCATCGTCGCCGCCGCATGGAAATCAAACGCTTCGTCGGCGGCCTCGCGCTCGCCGCCGCCACCACCTCGGCGCTCCTCGCCCACGATGAACCCTTCGGCTATCTGCGCGGCGCGCAGACCGAGGCCAAAGGCGAATGGGAACTCGTCCAGTGGAGCACCGCCCGCATCGGCAAGGAATCCGGCCGCTACCTCGGTCTCGACCTCGCCACCGAACTCGAATACGGCGTGACCGATCGCTTCACGGTGGCCGGCTATGTCATCGGCGACTACCTGCTCGCCAAGGACTCCGTCGGCAGCTCCAAGACCTTCGACGACCGCAACCGTTTCTCGGTGACCGGCGGGACCATCGAGCTCAAGTACCAGTTGCTCGACCCTTTCAAGGATTCCTTCGGCTTGGCGCTCTACTTCGAGCCCGGCTACCGGAGCAGCGGTCGGGTGAGCGGCGAGAAGGAGGACGAGATCGAGCTGGAGATGAAGCTGATCCTGCAGAAGAACTTCTTCGAGAACCGCTTGATCACCGTGTTCAACTACACCATCGAACCCGAGTTCGAGAAGGAGCCGGGCGATGACTGGGAGACCGATCTCGCCATGGAATGGACGGCGGGGCTTTCCTGGAAGTTCGCCCGGCACTGGTGGATCGGCGCGGAGACCCGGCTCGACACCCAGTTCCGGGACGCCGACCTGGGCGACAGCAAGTTCGTCACCTTCTCCGCCGGCCCGACACTGCACTATTCCGGCGAAGAGTTCTTCGCCACGCTCACGGTGCTGCCGCAGATCTGGGGATGGCCGGACAAGACCGGCACCGGCGGCCTGCATCTCGACGACCGCGAGCGCGTCGAGATCCGGCTCAAGCTGGGCACCGAGTTCTAGGCCCGGCACGGCGGCGTGACGACGGCGGATGCCGGGGGAAGCGGGAGGGCTCCCGGCATCTGCCTGCTGGCCCCGCTTGCCCCGGACCCGCCGGACCGGTGACGATCCGCCCGTGCTTCTCTGTTGGATCCTCGGAGGCCTCGCGCTGCTCACCGTCGTCATCGGCGGCTGGCAGTTCGTCGCCGCGCTGCGCTTCCCGCTCCATCGGCGGGTGCCGCCGGCCGTGCCGGCGCCGGGCGTGACGCTGCTCAAATCTCTCAAGGGCTGCGACGCGCACACCCGCGACTGCCTTCGCAGCTGGTTCACCCAGGACCATGCAGGTCCCGTCCAGCTGCTCTTCGCGGTTCAGGACGCCGCCGACCCGGTCTGCGCCATCGTGCGCGACCTTGCCGCGGAATTTCCCGCGGCCGATGTGCGCCTCGAGGTCGTGCCCCATCTGGTCGGCGCCAACGCCAAGGTCTCCAAGCTCGCCCACCTCGAAGGCCTCGTCGCCCATGGCCGGGTCGTCATCAGCGACGCCGACGTCAAGGTGCCCGCGGACCTGCTCTCGCAGATCCTGGCGCCGCTGCAGGATCCGCGGGTCGGCTTGGTGAACTGCTTCTACCGGCTGGCGAACCCGACGACGGCGGCGATGCGTTGGGAAGCCGTCGCCATCAACGCCGATTTCTGGAGCCAGGTGCTCCAGTCGCGGACGCTCAAGGCGCAGGATTTCGCCCTCGGCGCGGCGATGGCGGTGCCCAAGACGCGGCTCGCGGACATCGGCGGACTCCGCGGGTTGGCCGACCACCTCGCGGACGACTACCAGCTGGGCAACCGGATCGCCCGGGCGGGCTATCGCATCGAGCTCTGTCCGGTCGTGGTGGAATGCTGGGATGCGCCGATGGGATGGCACAAGGTCTGGGCGCATCAGCTGCGCTGGGCGCGGACGATCCGCGTGTGCCAGCCGGTGCCGTTCGCCGCGAGCATCCTCAGCGACCAGACGGTCTGGATCTCGGCCTTCGCCATCGCGCTCGGGAGGCCTTGGGGACCGTGGGTCTTCGCGGCCGGTTTCGCCGTCCGCGCGGCCACGGCGGTGGTGCTCCAGGCGCGGATCGGGATCCCGGCCACCGGGTCCCGGGTCGGCGCGGTCTTCTTGAAGGACCTGCTCGGCCTGGCCATCTGGGCGGCGGCGTTCTTCGGCGACCAGGTCGTGTGGCGGGGCGTGGCCTACCGGGTCGGCCGCGACGGCAAGCTCACCCGGCTGTAGCGGCGCGATCCACGGGCCTCGCCGAAAGGGCGGGCCTCGGCCGGCCGGCGCCGGACATGCCGGCATGCCAGCGCCGGCGTGGAAAGTTTCACTTTCGTAACCGTCCTCTTCGGCCACGTTCCCTGCGTCCATGAAGCCGTTCCTGACCTTTTTCGCGCTGCTCGTGCTCGCCGTCCCGTCGCTCCGGGCCGCCCGGCAGATCTCCGTCAGCGAGGTCGACTACAACCCGATCGGCGGTTCCGATTACGAGTTCATCGAGCTCGTGAACCTCGGCCCGACGCCGTTCGACCTGAGCGGGGCCCGGTTCACCAACGGCGTGATCTATCCGTTCAAGGCGGGCACGGTGGTCCCGTCCGGCGGACGGATCGTGGTCTGCAACAGCAAGACCAAGTTCGCCGAGCGCCACGGCGACATCGGCTCGCGGCTCGCGGGATCGTTCGACGGGAAGCTCAGCGACAACGGCGACACGCTCTCCCTCGTCGATGCCGGCGGGAAGCTGCTCCTGGAGTTCACCTACGGCACCAAGGGCGCCTGGCCTTCCCGCGCCAACGGCCTAGGCAGCTCGCTCGAATGCATCAACCCGGCGGGCGACCTCGACGACCCGGCCAACTGGCGCAGCAGCACCGAATACGGCGGGTCCCCCGGAGTCGCCGGCATCGGGCCGTGGCGCCCCGTCGTCATCAACGAGGTGCTCACCCACACCGATCCCCCGCTGGAGGATGCCATCGAGCTCTTCAACACGACCTCCACCAACGTCGACATCGGCGGCTGGTACCTGTCCAACAACCGGGCCGACCCGAAGAAGTTCCGCGTCCCGGCCGGGACCGTCATCCCGCCGCGCACCTTCAAGGTCTTCTACGAGCAGCGCGGCACCGGCAGCCCCGCCGGGTTCAACTCCTTCGGCACCGGGCGGACCCCGGAGTTCACCTTCAACTCCGCGCAAGGCGACGAAGCCGTGCTGGTGAAGGCCGATGCGGCGGGCGAGGTCCGCTACTGGGTCGATTCCGTGAGCTTCGATTCGGCGGAGAACGGCGTGAGCTTCGGCCGCTTCCCCGATTTCACCGGCCCGCTGGTGGCGATGTCGCGCCTGACCTTCGGGTCGGCGGTCGACGCGACGTTCGCCCCGCAGTTCCTCTCTGAGTTCCGTCTCGGCACCGGCGCATCGAACGCGCTGCCCAAGGTCGGGCCGATCGTCTTCAACCGGATCATGTATCATCCGCCGACGAACGCCGACGAGTTCGTCGAGGTGCTCAACATCTCCACGGCGACCGTCCCGCTCTCGGACCCGCTCCATCCGACGAACACATGGCGCCTCCGCAAGGCGATCGACTTCGATTTCCCGTACGGCTCGCAGCTCGCCGCCGGAGCAAAAGCCATCATCGCGCCGATCACACCGGCGGCCTTCCGCGCGCGCCACGCGCTCCCGGCCGATGTCCAGGTCTTCGGCCTCTACACCAACGTCCTCGAAAACTCGGGAGATTCTGTCCAGCTCTGCTAGCCGGATACACAGCCGGAGCCGCCACATCCGGACGCGGGCTACGTGCCGTTCATCGTGCTCGCGATAATCGATTATCTGCCGTCC
>CANGMH010000319.1 GCA_947454005.1 Verrucomicrobiota bacterium | reverse complement strand
GTCCGCCCGTTCCGACTCGGAGCTACTGCGGCTTTCGACCGTCTGCTTTCCGCGGAAAATATCCCGGGATGCCTGCATTCGGGTTGGACGAGCCGTCGTCGGCCCGCCTGAATGCAGGGAAGCACTGTAGCAAAAGGCATCCCATGCTCAACCTCACCGGACGCGGATCGGTCACGACATGCGACGGCGTCACGCGCCGCGACTTCCTGCAGGTCGGCACGCTGGGCGCGCTCGGCCTGACGATGGCGAAGTTCAACGCGCTCCAAGCGCTCGCCGCGGGGCAGGGGAAGCCGGCCGCCGATGACGGCAAGGCGTGCATCCTCATCTTCAACCTCGGCGCGCCGTCGCAGCTCGACCTCTTCGACATGAAGCCGGACGCGCCCCGCGAGATCCGCGGGCCGTTCAGTCCCATCTCCACCAAAGGGGATTTCCAGCTCTCGGAGCTGCTGCCGCTGCACGCGAAGCTGGCCGACAAGTTCAGCCTCGTGCGCACCTGCTACCACACGGCGGCGGCGGTGCACGACACCGGCCACCAGATGATGCAGACCGGCCGGCTCTTCACCGGCGGCAACAACACGCCGCACGCCGGCTGCGCCCTGGAATTCCTCAAGGGCCGCCGCAACGAGCTGCCCGCGCACATCATCCTGCCCGAACCGATGGGCAACACCGGCGGCGGCATGCCGCACGGCCAGGACGCCGGGTTCCTCGGCAAGGCCTATGATCCGTTCAGCCTGATGGCCGATCCGTCGAAGCCGGGCTTCAAGGTCCCCGACCTGCTGCCGCCCCAGGACATCGGCGAGGCGCGGCTGCGGCGGCGGCGCGATATGCGGCAGGTCGTGGACGACGCGGTGCGGACCTTCGAGGCGAGCGAGAGCGCGAAGCTGATGGACGCGAACTTCGCCGCCGCCTACCGGCTGATGACGAGCGACAAAGCGCGCGAGGCGTTCGACCTCTCCCAGGAACCGCTGAAGGTCCGCGAGCGCTACGGCATGACGCGCTTCGGGCAATGCTGTCTGCTTGCCCGCCGGCTCGTGGAGCGCGGGGTCCGCTTCGTCACGCTCAACACCTTCATCACCGTGTTCGACGAGATCACCTGGGACATCCACGGATCGAAGCCGTTCACCAGCATCGCCGGCATGAAGGACATCGTGTGCCCGATGTATGACCAGGGTTACAGCGCGCTGATCGAGGACCTGCACCAGCGCGGGATGTTGGACTCGACGCTCGTGGCGAACGTCTCCGAGTTCGGCCGGACGCCGAAGATCAACCCGACCGGCGGCCGGGACCATTGGCCGGCCTGCTGGACCTGCTACTTCGCCGGCGGCGGCGTGAAGGGCGGCCGGGTGGTCGGCCGCTCCGACGAGATCGCCGCGTATCCGGCGGAACGTCCGGTGAAGCCCGGCGAGATCGTGGCCACCATCTTCCACAGCCTCGGCCTCGACATCGAGACCCACCTGCCCGGACCGCAGGGGCGCCCGTTCCCGCTCGTCGATTTCGGCACGCAGCCGATCCGGGAACTGTTCGCCTGACCGGCCCGCGAAGGACGCGAAGACCATGCGCATCGTGGAAGACAACGTGACCGTCCATCCGCCGCATTTCCTCACGAAAGCGGAGGTGAAGATGATCCGCGATCATCTGCCTGAGGAGTGGGTGAGGGACGTGGATCTGGTCTGCCGGGCCACAAGGAGGTCGGGTTCAACCACCCTGCGTCCGTACGCTGTGATCTAGGATGGAACACCGGAACCGACATCGGACAGGGCCGCGACATTTCGTGTCGTTCGCGGACGATCTTCTCGTCGCAGGCTACTTGCCCACCAAGGCCGGATCACCGACTTCAGCCGCCGCGCCTTTGGACAAGGCGGGCAGAGCGCGCAGGATCTCGGGCACCCACGGCTGCAGGTCATCGATGTCGTTCGAGCGCGCGCGGACGATGAGGACGGCGAGGCTGAGGCGGGTGATCGCCTGCTGCCACGGGATGTTCGTGTCGGTGGTCAGCAGCACGTCCCAGCGGCCTTCGATGGCGCGGAGCAGTTGGCCGTTCTTGAAGCCGCTCCATCCTTCCTTCGGCACGGTGGACCAGTCGTGCCCGGTCAGTGTCCGGCCGAGCGGGCGCGGCACGCATTCGTCGAGCAGCACGCGCATGTCAGGCGGCTTCGGCGAGCGCGTGTTCCGAGACGGTGCGCCGGCCGGCTTCGTCCAGAGCGTCGAACGCCTGTTCGCGGGTCACGCTGGGAAAATGGTCGAGGAACTCATCCAGCGGATGTCCGCCGCGAAGGTAATCGAACAGCGACTTCACAGGGACGCGGGTGCCTCGGAAGCAAGGGATGCCGCCCATCCGCTCCGGGTCGACCCAAACGTATGATTCGCGCATGACTGGAGTATCCATGAACACACGCCTCGTTCAACGCTGGCTTTCTTTGGTCTGGTTGGCCGGCGGATTCGGGCTCAGCTGGGCCAGGGCGGCCGAGCCGGCCGTCACGATGGCCCACGAAGTCCCCGAGCCCTCCTTCCGCAACCACGTCCAGCCCGTCCTCACCAAGATGGGCTGCAACATGGGCGCATGCCATGGCGCCGCGGCGGGCAAGAACGGCTTCGTGCTCAGCCTGCGCGGCTACAACGACGAGGCGGATCACCTCGCCATCACCCGCGGTGCTTCCGGCCGCCGCATCGTTCCCAGCGATCCCGGCCGCAGCCTGCTCCTGCTCAAGGCGACCGGCGCCGTCCCCCACAAGGGCGGCAAGCGCTTCGAGCCGACCTCGCCGGAACACCGCCTGCTCGCCGATTGGATCGCCGCCGGCGCGCCCGGGCCGAAGGACGCCGACGCGCGCATGAACCGCGTCGAGGTCCTGCCAGAGCACTCCACGCTCAAGCCCGGCGCCACGCAGGCGCTGACGGTCCGAGCGACGTTCAGCGACGGGCGCGTCGAGGACGTCACGCGCTGGGCCAAGTTCACCGCCGCGAACGCGCAGGTCGTCAACGTCGACGACGGCGGGGTCGCCACCGTCCAAGGCTTCGGCGAAGGCCCCGTCAGTGCCTGGTACCTCAGCCAGATGGCCGTGGCGTCGATCACATCGCCGTTCACCAACGGCGTCCCGGCCGCGGTGTTCGCGGAGGTCCGGAAGCGGAACTTCATCGACGAGCTGGTCACCGCGAAGCTGCAGGAGCTCGACCTGCCGCCCAGCCCGCCGGCCACCGACGGCGAGTTCCTGCGCCGCGCCCATCTCGACACGGTCGGCACGTTGCCTTCCGCGGAGCAGGTGCGGGCGTTCCTCGACGACGTCGGCCCGGACAAGCGCGACCGCGCCATCGAGCGGCTGCTCGGCTCGCCGGAGTTCGTCGATTACTGGACCTACAAGTGGAGCGACCTGTTGTTGGTCAATTCCGCCAAGCTCCCGCCGCGCGCCGCGAGGGCCTACCACGCGTGGATCCGCCAGAACGTCGAGGCCGGCACGCCGTGGGACGTGATGGTGCGCGACCTCGTCACCGCCCAGGGCAGCACGCTGGAGCACGGCGCGGGCAACTTCTTCATCCTCCACGACGACCCGCGTCTCATGGCGGAGACGACCACCCAGGCCTTCCTCGGCATGAGCGTCGGCTGCGCGAAGTGCCACAACCATCCGATGGAGAAGTGGACGAACGACGACTACTACGCCCTTGCGAACCTCTTCTCCCGCGTCCGGGCCAAGAACGGCCGCGGCGAAGGCGAGCGCCTGCTCGTCGCGTCGGATTCCGGCGACCTGGTCCAGCCGCGCACCGGAAAACCGCAACCACCGAGGCCGCTCGATGGCCGAGCGGTCCCGCCCGACGCCCGCGGCGACCGCCGGGCCGCGCTCGCCGATTGGCTCGTGTCGCGCGACAACCCCTACTTCGCCAAGGCGATCGTGAACCGGGTCTGGGCGAACTTCTTCGGCGTCGGCCTGGTCGAAAAGGTGGACGACCTGCGCGTCACCAATCCGGCCAGCAACGAGAAACTTTTCGCCGCTGCCGCGAATTATCTCGCCGACCAGCGCTTCGACCTGAAGGCGCTGATGCGCGAGATCCTCCGCAGCTCCACCTACCAGCGGAGCAGCCAGCCGTTGCCCGGCAACGCCGCGGACACGCGCTTCTTCAGCCGCTATTATCCGAAGCGCCTGATGGCCGAGGTCATCCTCGACGCCATGAGCCAGGTCACCGGTGCGCCGACGGAGTTCCGGCCCGATGCGCCGCCCGGCCAGAAGCGCGACGACCTGTACCCGGCCGGATTCCGCGCGCTCCAGCTGCCGGACAATTTCGTGCAGAGCTATTTCCTCAAGAATTTCGGCCGTCCCGACCGCCTGCAGACCTGCGAGTGCGAGCGGAGCAGCGAGCCGAGCGTCGCGCAGGTGCTCCACCTCGCCAACGGCGACACGCTCAACCGCAAGCTCCAGGCGCCGGACAACGTGGTCGCCCGGCAGTGTTCGGCCGACAAAGCGCCGGGCAAGATCGTGGACGAGGCCTACCTGTCCGCGTTGGCGCGGATGCCATCCGATCGCGAGCGGACCCGGCTGGTCGCCGCCCTCGACCCTCAGGACCCGAAACAGTTCCGCGCCGCGGTCGAGGACCTCTATTGGGCGCTGCTCAGCAGCAAAGAATTCCTCTTCAACCATTGAGCCAGGAGCGCGGGCGGCCCGCCCGCGCGGGTATCCGAGCGAAGCGATGATCTTGAAGGGAAGCCGGACGATGTCTAAGCCACCTACCATGCTGCACCCGTCACTCCATCCGCGCGGGCGGGCCGCCCGCGCTCCTCAGCGAGAAAACGCGGAGCGCATGAGCGAGGGCGGCCTGCCCGCGCGATCCGAGCTGGACCCCCATCCGACCGAGCAGCCCGTGCTCCCGTGAAGCGCCCGCTCAAAAAACTCCTCGAAGACAAGCGCCGCTGGCACCACCCACCGACCGCGCAAGAACTCGCGCTCGGATTCAAAGGCTGGCGTTCCCGGGGCTATCTGCCGCACTTCGATGCGCCCGGGGTGCGGCAGTCCGTCACTTACCGTTTGGCTGACGCGATGCCGGCGGAGCGGAGGCATGAGTGGGCAAGCTTCTCCAAGTTGGAAGACCAGGCGGAGAAGCAACGGAAGATAGAAGGGTATCTCGACCTTGGCCACGGGGCTTGTCATCTGCGTGAGCCACGTGTCGCAGAGATCATCGAAGAGAACCTGCTCCATTTCGACGGCGAGCGTTACCGCGTGCTCGCATGGTGCGTGATGCCGAACCATGTCCATGTCGTCATCGAGGTCTGGGACACTCCTTTGGCCGAACT
>CANGMH010000318.1 GCA_947454005.1 Verrucomicrobiota bacterium | reverse complement strand
TGGCACAAGGCGATCTGGATGGGCAGGCACATGTCCGGGGCCGACATCTGGGCGATGATGGAACCATCCACGAACTCGACCATCGAGTGGACGATGCTCTGCGGATGCACCACGACCTGCACCCGGGCCATCTCGATCCCGAAGAGCCAGCGCGCCTCGATCATCTCGAGGCCTTTGTTGAACAGCGTGGCGGAATCGATGGTGATCTTCCGTCCCATGACCCACGATGGATGCTTCAGCGCCTGCTCCAGCGTGATCGAAGGGAAGACCTCCGCGGGCCATTTCGTCTTGTCGCGGAACGGTCCGCCGGACGCCGTGAGCCAGAGGTTGCGGACCGACGCGCCGGGCTTGCCGTCGAGGCACTGGAAGATCGCGGAATGCTCGCTGTCGACGGCGAGCACCTTGACGCCGTGCGCCTTGGCCTCGCGCATCACCAGCTCGCCGGCCATCACCAGGATCTCCTTCGACGCCACCGCGATGTCCTTGCCGGCGCGGATGGCCGCCAGCGCCGGAAGCAGTCCCGCCGTGCCGACGATGGCGATGAGCACGACGTCGGCCTCGGGGAGCGTGGCCAGCTCCAGGAGCCCTTCGGTGCCATGGACCACACGGGTACCGGCGCCGACACGGGCCCGGACGTCCGCCGCCTTCGCGGGATCGTTGATCGAGACGACGGCCGGACGATGCCGCGCGGCCTGCTCGACGAGCAGGTCGGCGTTCCCGCCCGCCGCGAGGCCGACCAAGCGCAGGCGCCCGGGCAGGTCCTCCACGACCTTGAGCGTGCTGGTGCCGATGGAGCCGGTGCTGCCGAGCAGGACGACGTTCTTCATGGTTTCGAGGCGCGGACTGTGCGGTGAAACCCGACCGGCGGGCAACCGGCTTCACCGACGCCGACGCGCTCTCTCAAGACTGCCCGACCGGCACAGGCCGCACCGCGTCGCCGACGCGCAGCACCCCGCCCCGCACGATCTGCGCGCGCAGGCCGCCGCGATGCACGAGCCCTTCCAACGTCCCGGGATAGGTCGTCTTGGCGAGATAGTTGCACGGCTCGCACAAGCGGATCCCCCGGAGCACCACCTCGCCGACCTGGAAGGTCCGGCCGACGAGCGCGTTCAGGTCCACGCCCTCCGTCACCAGGTTGCGTCGCGCCATCGCCGCGTCGAACGGCAGACCGGACGCCGCCGCGAAGGCCGCGATCTTCTCCGACTCGACCAGCGTGACCTCGTGGTCCGGCCGATGCACCGCCGGCGAGAAAGTCCCGTTGCCGGAGAAATACCGGTCGCCCTCGAGACCGCGGCCTTCCACCGCGCGGACCTCCGGCACCGCGGCCATCGGTGCGGAAGGCGATGTCGAGACGAGTATGAGGGACAAGCGGGACATCTGCGCAAAAATAGGGGTCAACGCGACCAAGCGAACAACACCAGAGCCAGCAGCACCAACGCGGTGATCCACCAGATCCGCTGGTTCGGACGCTTCCGTCGCGAGGGCTCGCCGAACTCCTCCTCGGCGAAGGCATCCGCGTCGAAGTCGTCGGACGGGATCCCGAGGCGGTCGGCATGGGCCTCGTCGGACCAGCCGGTGGTCTCATCCGCGCCGCACGAAGGACAGGCCCGCGCGCGTTCCGGGACGGCCGCGCCGCAGTTCGGGCAAAAGTCGGGCGTCATCGGCGGAGGCTCAGGCCCAGTCGTAGTTGAAGCTGATGCTCAGGCGCTCGGACTTCACCGGGTTGGCGACGACCTCATGCCGCAGCCAGCTCTCGAAGAGCAGCAGTTTCCCGGCTTCGGCCGGATAGGTGACATAGAGCCGGTTGGCGTCGCTCGTCTTCGGCAGACGCGGCGGTGCCGCCATGAACTTGCTCATGCGCGGGTCCTCGAACTTCAGACCGGCGCATCCCTTCGGCGTCGCCACGTAGTAGGTGCCGCTCACCACCGCGTTGGGATGCAGATGCAGGCTGTGCGCGGTGCGGTGCGGCATGATGTTCACCCAGCAGTCGGTCATCGCAAGACGGCGCCCGCCGAAGTCCCACTCCAACGCGCGGGCATAGGCGCGGACGTGGCGGTCGATGTGCTTCGCGAGGTCCATGAACGTGGACGAGAACTCGTGGAGTTTGTCCATCGATCCATAGCTCGTGTAGCCGCCGGGGTAGTTCGCTTTGGACCAGCGCTGGCCCTCCCTGTCGAAGTCGCGGAGCTGATGGCACTCCTTGTGCAGCTCGCGGTTGAAGGCCGCGCCGCCCTTGCGGAGCAGTCGGTCGCCGTAGATGAAGGTGGGGAACCAAGGCTGGATTCGCTTCACGGGCGGACCATGGGGCACGGGCCTCCGGAAAAGAAGCCCGCTCGCGCCACGGCATCAGGCCAGCTGCCGGGCGATCCGCCGATGCGCGCTGGTCAACGCCAACCTCTCCAGCTCGTCCGGACCGGCCCACGTCGTCCCGACACCGGCCGGGAGCTTCTTCGCGCCGACCTCGGCGCGGAAGACGTCGACGGTGATCCGGTACCGCGTGATGGTATGCTTCACCGGCGGGAGCGCGATGAACCCGTCCGGCGCGAGACCGGTCCACGCCGCGGCGACCGACCGTGCATCCGCGCGCCGGTCGGCCAGCTCCTCGTTGGGGAATTCCCAGAGGCCGCCGTTGACGCCGCCGGCCGGCCTTCGGCGCACCAGGACCTTCTCGCCGCGGGACAGGACGATCGCGACGAACCGCCGCTCGGTGGCCGCCGCCTTCGCCTTCGCCTGCGGAAACTCCTCCGCCCGCCCCGTTCGGCCGGCGATGCAGCGCGCCGCGACCGGGCACAGGTCGCACCGGGGCGCCCGCGGGGCGCAGACGGTGGCACCGAGCTCCATGAGCGATTGGTTCAGCATGGAGCAAGGACCCGCCGACCGGATGGCCCCGGAACGCCGTGCCGGGAGGCCCGACGCCTCGACGACCAGCGCCTCCGCGAGCTGCCACAGCCGGCCGTTGACCTCCTTGCTTTTCGGATCGCCCGGCAGCGCGTGGATGCGCGTGAGCACGCGGACCACGTTGCCGTCGAGGATCGGCGACGGCCGGTCGAACGCGATGCTCGCGATGGCGCCGGCGGTGTACCGACCGATCCCGGGCAGGTCCGTCATCGCGTCGGCCGTGTCGGGAAAACGTCCGCCGCGGGTCCCGGCAAGGAGCTTCGCCGCCTTCTGGAGATTGCGGGCCCGCGAATAATATCCGAGGCCTTCCCAGAGCTTGAGCACGCGGTCCTCGGGCGCATCCGCCAGCGAGCGGATATCCGGCAATTCGCCGAGCCAGCGTTCCCAGTAAGGGATCACCGTCTTCACCTGCGTCTGCTGGAGCATGACCTCCGAGATCCAGACCGCGTACGGATCGAGCGTGCGGCGCCACGGCAGGTCGCGGGCGTTCGCCGCGAACCAATCCAGCAGGAGCGGGACGAGTCCGCCGGGCGTCGGCGAAGGAGCGGCGGCAATGGAACCGGAACGGGCCACGGGCCGGACGGTATCCGTCCCCAGCGGAACGCCAAGCTCGGCCGCCTCCCCGAGCGAGGCGGCCAGTCCTGTCCCGCTCAGCGCACCACTTCGTAGGCGAAGCCCTTGAGGTACTCGGTCTCCGCGACCGCGGGGAGCACCGGGTGGTCGGGCGACTGCGTGTACTGCGCGACGCGGCGGAGGATGCGATGGGCATCGAACGCGGCGGCGAGGACGACCTCCTCGAACAGGTGGGTGTCCACATGGTGCGAGCAGCAGAAGGTCGCCAGCGTGCCGCCGGCCTTGAGCAGCTTGAGCGCGCGGAGATGGATCTCCTTGTAGCCGCGCAGGGCGTCCTGCACCGACGCGCGGTTCCGCGTGAAGGACGGCGGATCGAGGATGATGAGGTCGTAGCGCGGTTTCACGCGGTCGCCCGGGGCGTGCGTGGTGTTGGCCTTGAGCCAATCGAAGACGTTGATGGCCTCGAAGGAGGTGTTGCCGGACAGGCCGTTGGTCTTGGCGTTGCGCGTGGCGGCCGCGACGGCATCGGCGCTCTGGTCGAGGCCGTGGACGTGCTTGGCCCCGGCGCAAGCGGCGTGCAGGGCGAAGCCGCCGAGGAAGGAGAAGCAGTCGAGCACCTCGGCGCCTTGGGCGAACCGGGCGACGGCGGCGTAGTTCACCTGCTGGTCGAGATAGAGGCCGGTCTTGTGGCCGCCGGCGAGGTCGGCCTCGAACTTCAGGTCGTTGAGCGAGACCATCACGCTCTCCGGGGCCTCGCCCACGAGCACGTCGTTGATCTCCGCGAGGCCCTCGAACTTGCGGGACGACATGTCGTTCCGCTCGAGGATGGCCACCGGCTCGACCAGCTCCTGCAGCACCTCGGCGATGAGGTGCTTGCGCTTGTCCATGCCGAGCGAGCTGGTCTGGAGCACGAGGACGTCCTCGTAGCGGTCGACGATGAGGCCGCTCACGAAATCGCTCTCGGAGTTGAGCAGGCGATAGGAGGTCGCAGTGGGCAGCCACTTCCGGCGGTGGGCGAGCGCGGCGGAGATGCGGGCGCGGAAGAAGGCGCGGTCCAGCTCGGCCCGGTCGTGGTCGATCATCCGGATGACGATCTTGGAGCGGGAATTGTAGATGCCGGTGCCGAGGAAACGGGCGCGGTGGTCCTTGACGTGGACGACCTCGCCATCGGTCGGCGGCGAGGTGATGCGCTGGATGGAGTTGCCGTAGACCCAGGGATGGCCGGCGATGATACGGTCGGCTTCGCCCGGTTTGACGATGACAGCAGGAATGGACATGGCTTGTAGACAGGGCCCGCGGTGCGCAGGCCGAAAGGCGATACTAAGCCAGAACCCGCCGGGACGGGGAAGGGATTTGTCGACCAGGAACCGCCGGACGCCAAGTCCGGCGTCCGCCGCGCAACAAGAACGCCGCCCACCCCGTCACCGATCACCGATCACCGATCACCGATCACTGATCACTGATTACTGATTACTGCTCCCCCCATCCCCGTTACCCTGCCCTCCTCGTGACCATCCTCGACGTGATCCGGCGCAGCACCGAGTTCCTCGCCGGACGCGGTGTCGATTCACCGCGCCTCCAGGTCGAGCTGTTGCTCGCGCACGTGCTCAAGCTCCCGCGGTTGAAGCTCTATCTGCAATTCGACCGCGAGCTCTCCGAGGCGGAGCTCGCCCCGCTCCGTGACCTGGTGAAGCGGCGCGGACAACGCGAACCGTTGCAGCATCTCACCGGAAGCGCCGCGTTCCTGGCCCACGAGATCAAGGTCACGCGCGACGTGCTCGTGCCGCGTCCGGAGACCGAGATGCT
>CANGMH010000317.1 GCA_947454005.1 Verrucomicrobiota bacterium | reverse complement strand
TACCTCCCGATCAGCGTTCGACTTGCATGTCTTATCCACGCCGCCAGCGTTCGTTCTGAGCCAGAATCAAACTCTCCGATTAAAATAGCTTTAGCTATCTTTGCAGCAGGCTGTTACACCCGCTGCGGGCCTTCTTCAATCGCACAACCTAATTTTCAAAGATCTACACCATCGCCCCCAAACCATCTCAGATTTGGCGACTACAATCGCCGGGCGCTGACTTCTCAGCCGCGCTCGGCTCGTCGTTCACTCGGAACGGGGCTCAAATTACCCGAGCCGCTCCAGCCTGCAACCCCTTTCTGCAAAAATGTTCTCAACATCCCCTCCAAGCGCTCCCAAACCCGCCCCCAAATCACAACGCAACATGCTCGTCACAAGTCGGTTACAAACACAATCATGACACCCAAACCCACCGACAAGATTTTCAAGGAAACAGGCGGCGAGCTGGCAAAGCGCCGGTCCACTAGGTCGCTAATCCCAGCCCGATTTTGAACGCCGTTTGAGGAGCTCCGGTGCGATCACTCGTGGCGATGATCCGGCGCTTACCCCGTGTTTTCAACGATACGGCGCCGTCAATTCGACCCTGCGCAGAGGATTTCCCGACGGATTGATCCGACTTTCTCCAAGCCGACCCATGCACTGCTGTGCTGCGGTCAAACGGGACCCGGGGAGACGGCACTCGCGGGCGAACGCAAAACGGAAAGGGCCGCCTTTTCATGAATCCATCGTCTTTGCCGAAGATTTCTTTCCCAGAGACGCGGTAATCCGGACCCTTGGCCCATGCTCACGGATTTCAAAAGCGTGCACTTTGTCGGGATCGGCGGCACCGCGATGGCAAGCGCAGCGGTCGCGATGCAGGAGCGCGGGTTCGAGGTCACCGGGTCGGACCAGGACGTGATCTATCCGCCGATGTCCACGTTCCTCGCGGCCAGGGGAATCTCCGTCAAAGCGGGTTATGCCGAATCCAATCTTTCTCACCGACCGGATCTGGTGGTCATCGGCAACGCGATCTCGCGGGGAAATCCCGAGGCAGAGGCCGCTCTGGACCGGAAACTCCGCTATTGCTCGCTTCCGGAACTGCTCAAGGAATGTTTCATCCGAGGAAAGCGTTCGCTGGTCGTGACCGGCACCCATGGGAAAACCACGACCGCTTCGTTGCTGGCGTGGGTCTTCGAGAGCGCCGGACACAATCCATCGTTCCTCATCGGCGGCATCCCGACCAACCTCGGCCAGGGCGCGCGTTTCACCGATTCCGAATGGGTCATCATCGAAGGCGACGAGTACGACACGGCGTTCTTCGACAAACGGAGCAAGTTCGTCCACTACCTGCCCGAGGTCGCCATCATCAACAACCTCGAGATGGACCACGCCGACATCTTCGGGTCGCTCGCCGATATCCAACTTTCGTTCCGCAGGTTCATCAACCTCATCCCCCGGAACGGATTGCTCCTCGTGAACGGCGACGAGACGAACCTGGCGCAGTTGCTCGACGTCAAGCATTGCCCGGTGAAACGTTTCGGGCTCGGGGAAGCCAACGAGATCCGCGCCGGCGGGATCCAGCTCAACGAGGACAGCTCTTCCTTCCAGATCGGGGATGCCCGTTTCCAGGTGCCGTTGATCGGCGAGTTGAACGTCCGCAATGCGCTCGCCGTGGCTGCGTGCGCGCGCCATTGCGGGTTGACCAACAGCCAGATCCAGAAGGCGTTCGCGACCTTCCAGAGCGTGAAACGCCGGATGGATGTCCGGGGAGAATCCCGCGGGGTGGTGGTGGTGGACGACTTCGGGCACCATCCCACGGCGATCCGCGAGACGTTGAGGGCGCTGAGGGTGAAGTTCCCCGGACGCCGGCTCTGGGCGGTCTTCGAACCCCGCTCGAACACGACCCGCAGGAACCTTTTCCAGACGGAGCTGGTGGACGCCTTGGAACGGGCCGATGCCATCGTCGTGGCCGAGGTGGCGCGGCTCGAGCAGCTGCCCCCGAACGAACGGCTCAACCCGGAGAAGCTCATGCAGGATCTCCGATTGACCGGGAAACCTGCGGCCTATCTGCCGACCGTCGAGAGCATCATCGACCACATCGCCGAAGGCGCGAGACCGGGTGATGTGGTCTGCGTGTTCAGCAACGGCGGCTTCGGCGGCATCCATGACCGCCTGCTCGCGCGCTTGGCCGCTTGAGTGGCAGCCCCCGGCGCTACGGGTTCACCCTCTGTGGCAGGTCAGGCGATCGCGGCGTGGAGCGCATCGAAGACCGAGCTGACCGACACCGACCCCATCAGGCGCAGCAGGTCGGCCGGGGTCCCGGCGATGGGCCTTCCGTCGTACCGGTAGTATTCCAGGTTGCGGCCTGCCACACCGGGGTTGTGGATGAGCGTCCAACGATCCCGCAGCGGAAAGACGGGCGGGTTCAGCGTCGGCGTCTCGATGACGAACTGTTGCGGCACGGCGACGGCCGCCGCGAGGTGCATGAACAGCGTGTCGACACTCAAGAAGGCCGTGCAATGGCGCAGCAGCGCGGCCGCATGACGGACGCTCGGTGATTCCGGGAAAAACACCGGGCCGCCACGCAAAGCCGTCCAGAGCTCGCTGTGGGCGACCCGTTCTTCCGGACCACCGAAGAACACGAGCGGCAGCGTCGGGAACTCGCTGTGGAGCCGGCCGGCCAGCTCGACATACCGATCCAGCGGCCATCGCCTGAGCGCGAGGTTCTTCGTCCCGCCGGAGCCCACATGGATGCCAAGGAACCGCTTCGCTGCCAGATTGTTCTTCGCGAGGAACGTCGCCGCCCAGGCCTCTTCCTCCGGCGCGAGGAACAGCTCGTACGCCGGCTGCGGAAGACAGGGCGCCTTCCCGATCAGCCCGAGCAACCGGTTGTTGTTCACCGCGCCGTGGACCGTGTAGTCCTGCGGCAGCGAACGCGTGACGAGATGGCGGTCGGGCCACCCTTCGTTCTCGTACTGGTGGCTCAGCCGTTCGCGCGCGCCGATCAACCTCGCGACCACGCGGTAGCCCCGGCGCCCTTGCGTGTGCGTGTTGACCGAAAGATCGAAACGTCGGCGCCTCAACCCCAGCACGAACCGCAACGACGCCAGCTTCGATGCCTTGATGAAATCGTGCTGATGCACCGCATCCAGGTGCGGGTTGCGGTCGAGCAACGACATTGCCCCGGGCCAGAGCACGAGCGCTTCCAGACGGGCTTCGGGGAAGTTCGCACGCAGTTCATGGATGAACGGTGTCGCGACCAGCGTGTCGCCGATCCCGGACAGAGCGAGGACCAAGATTCGGCAATCCGGAGCCAAACGGGCGGGCTCCCTCCGCGATGCCTCCGCGTTCATCGGGACAGGTCGCTCTGGTAGAGCACGGTGAACTGGTTCCGGCGGAGCGCGTCCTCCGCCACCTCCGGATGCTCGAGGCTCAGGGCCAGCGCCGAACGGCCGTTTGGACGCGTCAGGAACGGATAGGTGTAGTGGATGTTCAACTCCGCCTCGAGCAGCGCACCGAGCACGCCCTGCAACTGCCGCTCCCCTTCGATCTCGACGGCGACGATCGTGGTCTCGGTGAACGGGAACCCGTGCTCCTCCAGCAGCGCCCGGGCACGGTCCGGGTCGTCCACGATCAAGCGGATGATGGTGCTGTCCGTCGTGTCGAGCAGCGTGAGCGCCAGGACATGGACCTGATGTTCGGCCAGACGGCGCACGACCTCGTGCATCCGGCCGAGTTTGTTCGGGATGAACACGCTGAACTGGTCCACCGGAGCGGGCGTGCGGCCTCGTGCGGTCCGAGGCGCGTCGATATCGGTCAACGGCATGGCGGCAGTATCCGCCGCTGGAGCACCGGAGCAAGCGCCGGCGAGTCCGCGGAGCATCGACAATCCCGGGAGTCCGCGGTCTGCTCGAAGGATGTCCGACCGCGCGCACACCATCGCCGACCTGCCCCGGCTCGCCGCCGACCTCGGCCTGCCGGGCGTGCGCCGGCACATCTTCCTCTGCGCGGAACCGACGAAACCGAAATGCTGCGCCAAGGAGACCGGCCTCGCGTCGTGGGAATTCCTCAAGGGCCGCCTCAAAGAGCTCGGTCTCGTCGGCCCGGAGGCCTTGGTCGCGCGCACCAAGGCGAACTGCCTCCAGGTCTGTGCCGTCGGCCCGATCGCGGTGGTCTATCCCGAAGGCATCTGGTACCACTCGTGCACGCCCGAGGTGCTCGAGCGCATCATCCAAGAACATCTGATCAATGGCCGCCCCGTCCCCGGATATGCGTTCGCCCGGAACCCGCTCGACTGAAGCCGTGCGGGACGCCGGCCAGCTCGATTTCTTCCGCTCCCTCTGGACCCGGGCGAAAGCGGCCGTGACGGCCGTCCCCGCCGCGGACGCCGACGAGGCCTACCGCGAGGAGCTCCTGCTCGCCCCGGGACCGCTGGTCGTCATCTATGCGCGTCATCCCCGCGCGAAGCGGTACCGGCTGCTGTTCCGTCGCGACGGCACGGCGCGCTGCACCGTCCCGCGGCGCGGGACGCTCGCCGAAGCGAAGCGTTTCGTGGCGGAGAACGATGTCTGGTTGACCGAGCGGTTGCGGAGACATCTTGGCAGCGAGCGAGCGCCGCGCCCGTTGCGCCCCGGGGGAACCGTCCTCGTCGGAGGCGAAGAAACGGAACTCCAGGTCGAGGTCCGGGAAGGCGAGCAGCCCGCCGTCGCCCGGTTGCCGGGGATGGAATTCCCGGTCGATCTCGCCGCTCCGGACCTGAGGCCGCAGGTGGACCATGCGCTCCGCAAGGCCGCGACGGCGGCATTGCCGGCGCGGACCTTGGAGTTGGCGCTCGCCCACGGCCTGAAGGACCGGATCCGCCGCGTGAGCGTCCGCGACCAGCGCACGCGTTGGGGAAGTTGTTCGCGCCGCGGCGTGATCTCGCTGAACTGGCGGCTCGTCCAGATCCCGGAATCCGTCCGCGATTACATCATCCTCCACGAGCTGGCCCACCTGACGCACATGGACCACAGCGTCCGCTTCTGGGCCGAGGTCGCGCGGCTCTGCCCCGGCCACGAGGCATCCGAGGCTTGGCTGAAACAGCACGGCAAACGGGTGCTCTGAACCGAGGACGCAACGGACTTGGTGGCGGCGAACTTCGTTGCCTCGACGTCGCCCGCTCGCCGATGTTCCCCCGCGGCATGACCACCCGACGCCGCTTGACCTTGCTCTCCGCGATCTGCCTCGCCTGCCTCCGCGCCGGTGCCGCGGATGCCGCCTCGTTCGCCGAGGTCTACGGGCTGGTGCGCTCGAACCTGACGCGGATCGACG